>NZ_JBHWZS010000077.1:0-31652 GCF_042728155.1 Streptomyces sp. NPDC060209 | reverse complement strand
CCCCACAGGCGGTTCCGGGGACGTACGCCGGGATGGCAGGCGCCGGCCGAGGGGGCGTCCGTCTAGGCGCCGGACGTCATCCGTAGCACCGCCAGCCGCGTCAGCTCGCGGCTCTGCGGCTCGGTGTCGAGGGACCGGTGCAGGGCCAGCCCCTCGATCAGCGCGTCCAGCGTGCGGGCGGTGTCCGGGTCGAAGTGCTGCTCCAGGAGGCGGCGGCTGCGGTTCATCCACGCGTGGGTGAGCTCGCGGTACTCGTCACGCCGGGCGGCCAGCGTGTAGAGCTCCTGGGTGAGTACGAGATCCCGCCGGGGCCCTTCGGAGAGCAGATGGATGAGGTCGATGACGGCCTCACGGGCCTGCTCGGGGGTGTCGACCCGGCCGAGGTGCAGCTCGAACACGGCCACGATGTGGTCGGCGAAGCGGGTGAAAGCCTCCCGCAGAAGTTCGTCGATGCCGCCGAAGTGATACGTCATCGAGCCCAGCGGAACGTCGGCGCGGCCGGCGATCTTGCGGTGGGAGACGCCGGCGACACCCTCCTCGGCGATGTGGTCGAGCGTGGCGGCGAGGATGCGCTCGCGGCGCTGCGGATCCGTGCGTCCGGTGGCCATGGGCAGCCCGGTCAGACGCCGCGGACGACGCGGGCGGGATTGCCCACGGCGACGACGTCGGCGGGGATGTCCTTCGTGACCACCGCTCCCGCGCCGATCACGGAGTTGTCGCCGATGGTCACCCCGGGGCACACGATGACGCCGCCGCCGAGCCAGACGTTGTCACCGATGGTGATGGGGAGCGCGGCCTCCAGCTTGTCGCGGCGGGGACCGGGCTCCACGGGGTGCGTCGGGGTGAGGAGCTGGACGTTGGGGCCGATCTGGCAGTCCTCACCGATGGTGATGCGCGCGACGTCCAGCGCGGTGAGGTGGTAGTTGACGAAGGTGCGGGCGCCGATGGTGATGTTGCTGCCGTAGTCGACGTACAGCGGCGGGCGCAGGTCGACGCCCTCGCCCACGGAGTCCAGCAGCTCGGCCAGGATCGTCCTGGCCGCGTCGGCGTCCTCGGTGTAGGCGGCCTGGAAGCGGGCCGCGAGGCGCATCGCCCGCTGCTGCCGCAGGGCGATCTCCGGATCGTCGGCGATGTAGAGGTCACCCGCGAGCATGCGCTCCAGGTTGGTGCGCGGATCGTTGGCGAAGTAGTCCGTCGGCATGCGCAGGAGCGTACACGCTGAGATGTACGAACGTACACTCCCGCGCGGCGCACACCGTCGGGCTCTAACCCGGCAGCCGCCGCGCGCACCTCCGCCGCGCTCTCACCCCGGCAGCCTGCGCGCCCGCCACACCAGATACAGCGCCGACGCCACCGCCGCCACCCGCACCACCACGGGCCAGACGTCCGTCATCTCGTCGCCGATCGCGCCCTCCGCCAGGGGCTCACCCCAGCGGCCCTCCATGCGCCCCCACAGCCAGACGAAGGCACCGGCCACGACCACGCCCGGCAGGCCCATCGCGACCCATTTCGCCTCCGCGCGCGAGAACTTCCGTGAGCTGTACGCCAGCAGCCAGCCGCCCGCGAGCGCCAGCCACGAACCGAGCACGGCGCCGGCCACGAGCAGCACGGCGGCCAGCAGCAGCAACGGGTTCGAGAGCCGGGGCCGCACGGCCACCTCGGCGTCCGCGACGACCCGCCGGGGGCGACGCAGCCGCAGCTTCCTCCGGGGCCGGGCCACGGGCGCCGGTACGGCTTCCTCCTCACCCGCCGTCGGCTCGGGCTCCTCCGCCTCCAACGGTGCGCGCGGCCCCGGGGCCTTCGGAGTGCTCGGCATCCCGAACAGCTCCGGGCTCTCCAGCCCGCCCACGAACCCGGGCACGGCCGTGCCGGGGCCCATCGCTCCCGGCACGCCCTGCGCACCCTGCGCGCCTTCGCCGAAGGGCCCAGGCTCGATCCGCCACCACTCGGGCTCACCCCCGGACGGCGCCTGGTCCAGGCCCGCCATGTGCGGCGCCGCCGCCGACGGCCAGTCCGGGACCGCCTCCACGGGTCCGGGCGGCTCCGCGCTCACGGGCTCCGCGGCACCCGGCGACGCGCCCTTGCGCGACGCGTCTTTCCGGAGCACACCCCTCCGCGCCCGCGGCACCCCGCGCGGACCCGCGGTACCCGTGGCCGCGTCCGCGCGGGGCGACGGCGGCGGCACCGCCCCGTCGCCCGACTCGGCCGCCGCGGACACGAGTTCACCGGGTGCGCCGAGCCTGCCGAGGATGCGCCGGACCGCGGCCGGAGAGTCCGAACCGTCCGTGCCGCGCTGCCGGTCGATCTCGCCCCGCAGCGTCGCGACGAGTCTCATCCGGGCGCCCGAGGGCAGCTGTTGCTGCTGCGCCAGGTCACCGACCCGGCTGAGATAGTCGTAGACGAGCTGGTCGCTCTCGATGCCCACGCGATCGGTCTCCCTCCACCGCCCTGCCCCGACGGTAGCGTTCCAGCGGCTACCGTGGGACGGATGGGGACGACCACACCACCGCGCACGCTCGCCGAAGCTCTGCGCGCCCGGGGCGACGAATCGCTGGCAGGGCTGCTGCGTGCCCGCCCCGACCTGCTCAGCCCCGTGCCGAACGACATCACCCAGCTGGCGACGCGGGCCGGCACGCGTGCCTCCGTCGTCCGCGCGCTGGAGCACCTCGACCGCTTCGCCCTGCAGACCGCGGAGGCGCTGGCCGTGGCACCGGACCCGGCTCCGTACGACACGCTGCTCGCGCTCCTCACCGGTGACGGCCAGGACGACGGCGACGGGCGCGGCGACGCGGACGCGGCGATCACCGCCGCGCTGCCCGCCGCCCTGGCGACGCTGCGCGAACAGGCCCTGGTCTGGGGCGAGGACGCCCGGCTGCACCTCGTACGCACCGCGCGCGAGCTGCTCGCCCCGTCCCCGCAACACCCCTCCCCCACGGGCCTCGGCCCGACCGTCGCCGAGGCCACGGCCGGGATGTCGCCCGGCAGGCTGCAGGAGATCCTGGCCGCCGCCGGGCTCTCGGCCACCCACGACCCGGTGTCCGCCGTCGCCGCCCTGGCCGGGCTCTTCACGGACCGGAGCAGGATGGCGGAGCTGCTGGACACCGCACCGGTCGAGGCGCTGGCCGTGCTCGACCGGCTGGTCTGGGGGCCGCCCTACGGGGAGGTCACCCCGAATCCCGCCCCACCCGTGCAATGGCTGCGCGACCGCGGGCTGTTGCTGCCCGTGTCGACGCGCACCGTCGTCCTGCCGCGCGAGGCGGCGCTGCATCTGCGGGCCGGCCGCGCCCACCGCGTGCCCGAGCCCGTGGCCCCGGCGCTCGTGGCGGTGGCCGAGCGGGATCCCCAGGCTGTGGACAGAGCGGCGGCGAGTCAGGGCTTCATGGCGCTGTCCACCGTCGAGGAGCTGCTGAAACTCTGGAACGACGGCGGTCCGGCCATCCTCCGCGCGGGCGGCCTGAGCGTGCGCGAGCTGAAGCGTGCCGCCGCCGCGCTCGACGCCTCCGAGCCGGTCGCCGCCTTCTGGATCGAACTCGCCTACGCTGCGGGCCTGCTGGCCCCCGACGGCGAGACCGACGAGAGGTACGCGCCGACGCCCGCCTCCGACGAGTGGCTGGACCTGCCCGCCCAGGACCGCTGGACCCACCTCGCCACCGCCTGGCTCGCCGCCACCCGCACCGCGGGCCTGATCGGCGGCCAGGACTCCAAGGGCCGGGCCCTGTCCGCGCTCGGCCCCGACCTGGACCGCTCGGCCGCGCCCGAGGTACGCCGCCGGGTCCTCGCCCTGTTCGCCTCGCTCCCTCCGGGCACCGCACCCGATCCGCAGACCCTGCTCGCCAGGCTCCGCTGGGAGCGGCCGCTGCGCACATCGGGGCTTGGCGGGCCGGCGGCCCCGGGCGACGCGTCCGACCTCCGCTCCCGGCTCGCCCTGTGGACGGCCAACGAGGCGGAACTGCTCGGGATCACCGGCCGCGGCGCGCTCTCCTCCCAGGCGCGCGCGCTGCTCGACGAGGGCCCCGACGAGGCCGCCGCCCGCCTCGCCCCGCTGATCCCCGAGCCCCTGGACCACGTACTCCTCCAGGCCGACTTGACGGCCGTCGCCCCCGGCCCGCTGGAGCGCCCGCTCGCCGACATGCTCTCGGTGCTCGCCGACATCGAGTCCAAGGGCGGTGCGACGGTCTACCGCTTCACCCCCGGCTCCGTCCGCCGCGCGCTCGACGCCGGGCGGGCCGCCACCGACCTGCACGCTTTCCTGGCCACCCACAGCCGAACGCCGGTGCCTCAGCCGCTGAGCTACCTCATCGACGACGTGGCGCGCCGCCACGGCCACCTGCGGATCGGCGCCGCCTCCGCCTACGTCCGCTGCGACGACGAGGCCGTGCTCAACGAGATCCTGGCCGACAAGCGCTCGGCCACCCTGCGGCTGCGCCGGCTCGCACCGACCGTCCTGGCCTCGCAGGCCGACCCGGGGTCGCTCCTCGAAGGGCTGCGCGAGATGGGGTACGCACCGGCCGCCGAATCCGCCGAGGGCGATGTCCTGATCACCCGCGCCGGTGCACGCCGCACCCCGCCCCGTACGCCGCCCACCCCCGTCCCCGAGGGCCCTCCGGTCCCGGACGCCACTCTGCTGGCCGCCGCGGTCCGGGCCGTCCGGGCCGGTGACACGGCCGCCAGAGCCGTCCACAAGGACGCCCCGGACACGGCCACCGCGGGCTCCCTCCCCCGCACGACCCCCGCCGAGACCCTGGCAACGGTGCAGGCGGCGGCGATGACCGGCTCGGCGGTCTGGATCGGCTACGTCAACGCGGACGGTGCGGCCAGCCAGCGTGTGATCGCCCCGGTCAAGGTGGAGGGCGGCTTCGTGACGGCGTACGACCACACGGCGGACGAGGTGCGGACGTATCCGCTGCACCGGATCACGGGCGTCGCGGAGCTCGCCGACGAGCAGACGACCTGACGCCCGCCCTCCGACGGGCGGTCAGGAGACCGGGAGCCCGCCGAGCACCGCGGCCTCGCGGAGCACGTCGACGAGCATCGGCATGGTGAGCCGGCCCGTGAACGTGTTGCGCTGGCTCGGGTGGTAGCTGCCCAGCAGGTGCAGTTCCTGCCTGCGGTCCGTGGCGGGCAGCACGACGTGTGCGCCATGGCCGAAGACGGGCCGTGGACGCGGCAGCTGCCGGCCCGCCCCGACCAGAGCCGGAAGCAGGGCCTGCCAGCCGAAGCCGCCGAGCACGACCACCGCGCGCAGCCCCGGGCTCAGCAGGTCCAGCTCGGCCGACAGCCAGGCCCGGCACGTGTCGCGTTCCCCTGGAGTGGGCTTGTTGGCCGGGGGCGCGCAGTGCACGGGTGAGGTGAGCCGCACGCCGCGCAGCTTGAGCCCGTCCTCCGCGTGGACGGAGGACGGCTGCGACGCGAGCCCCACGGTGTGCAGCGCGGTGAAGAGGAAGTCGCCGGCCGCGTCGCCCGTGAACATCCGGCCGGTCCTGTTGCCCCCGTGCGCGGCGGGCGCGAGCCCGACCACCGCCACCGTCGCGTCCGAGGGCCCGAACCCGGGCACGGGCCGCCCCCAGTAGTCCTGGTCCCGGAAGGCCGCGCGCTTGACCTCGGCGACCTCCTCCCGCCAGGCGACCAGCCGGGGACAGGCGCGGCACCGCGTGACGAGCTCGTCCAGCTCAACGAGCCCGGCGCACCGGGGCGCGTGGTGCGCCGGGAACTCCCGGTCGTCGGGGCCGGGCGCCGCACCCGCCGGCTCGGTGTCGTCCATCCCGCCACGCTACGGGCTCGACAGCCTCATGATCGCGGTCCGGCGCGGCTACCGCGGTGCGAACGGGCGGCCGGCGGACGCCCGCACGGTCTCGATGCGCCGCGCGACCCCGTCATCCCACTCCACCCGCTGTTTCCGTCCCGCGGGGACGGACGCCGTCGCGCCATGACGTGCGTCACAGGCGGTCCGACGATACGTACGCCCGGTGTCCGCTTCCGGAGCCGCCGGTCACGTAGCGGACGCCCGCCCTCCTCACCACGAGCGCCCGGACGACGACGCGGTACGGAGCCGCGCACGGGCCCCTCCCGTTCGCGGCCGATGAGGCACACTGGACGTTTGGCCGTTCGCATCCGGGCGGCCACCCCACGCCGGAAAGGGCCGACGCGCGTGACCGGACCCCTCATCGTCCAGAGCGACAAGACGCTGCTCCTCGAAGTCGACCACGACCAGGCCGAGGCCTGCCGTCGTGTCATCGCCCCCTTCGCCGAGCTGGAGCGTGCACCCGAGCACATCCACACCTACCGGGTGACCCCGCTCGGCCTGTGGAACGCCCGCGCCGCGGGACACGACGCCGAGCAGGTCGTCGACGCGCTCGTGGAGTACTCGCGCTACCCCGTGCCGCACGCGCTCCTCGTCGACATCGCCGAGACGATGGCGCGGTACGGCCGCCTCACCCTGTCCAAGCACCCGGTCCACGGGCTGGTGCTGACGTCCAACGACCGGCCGGTGCTGGAGGAGATCCTCCGCTCGAAGAAGGTCCAGCCGCTGGTCGGGGCGCGCCTCGACCCCGACACCGTGGCCGTGCACCCCTCCGAGCGCGGGCAGATCAAGCAGACGCTGCTGAAGCTGGGCTGGCCGGCCGAGGACCTCGCCGGATACGTCGACGGCGAGGCGCACCCGATCGAGCTCGACCAGGACGGCTGGGCGCTGCGCCCGTACCAGCGGCAGGCCGTCGACGGCTTCTGGCACGGTGGCTCGGGCGTCGTCGTCCTCCCCTGCGGCGCCGGCAAGACGCTGGTCGGCGCCGGTGCCATGGCCGAGGCCAAGGCGACCACCCTGATCCTGGTCACCAACACCGTCTCCGCCCGGCAGTGGAAGCACGAGCTGGTGAAGCGGACCTCGCTGACCGAGGACGAGATCGGCGAGTACAGCGGTACGCGCAAGGAGATCCGGCCGGTCACCATCGCCACGTACCAGGTGCTGACCACCCGCCGTAAGGGGATCTACCCGCACCTGGAGCTGTTCGACTCCCGCGACTGGGGTCTCGTGATCTACGACGAGGTGCACCTGCTGCCCGCACCCGTCTTCAAGTTCACCGCCGACCTCCAGGCCCGCCGTCGGCTGGGGCTCACGGCGACGCTGGTGCGCGAGGACGGGCGCGAGTCGGACGTCTTCTCGCTCATCGGGCCCAAGCGGTTCGACGCCCCGTGGAAGGAGATCGAGGCGCAGGGCTACATCGCGCCCGCCGACTGCGTCGAGGTCCGCGTGAACCTCACGGACTCCGAGCGCCTCGCCTACGCGACGGCCGAGCCCGAGGAGAAGTACCGGTTCTGCGCGACGACCGCGACGAAGCGGAAGGTCACCGAGGCGCTCGTGCGCAAGCACCGGGGTGAGCAGACCCTCGTCATCGGGCAGTACATCGACCAGCTCGACGAGCTCGGCGAGCACCTGGACGCCCCGGTGATCAAGGGCGAGACGAGCAACGCGCAGCGGGAGAAGCTGTTCAACGCGTTCCGTGAGGGCGAGATCAGCGTGCTGGTCGTGTCGAAGGTCGCGAACTTCTCGATCGACCTTCCGGAGGCGACGGTCGCCATCCAGGTGTCGGGAACCTTCGGCTCGCGCCAGGAGGAGGCGCAGCGGCTCGGCCGGGTGCTGCGGCCGAAGGCGGACGGGCACGAGGCCCGGTTCTACTCGGTGGTCGCCCGCGACACGATCGACCAGGACTTCGCGGCGCACCGCCAGCGGTTCCTGGCCGAGCAGGGGTACGCCTACCGGATCGTCGACGCGGACGAGCTGCTGACGGAGAGCTGACCGGGATCAGGGCGGGGTCCTCCGGGACTCAGCGGTGGCGGCGGACGACTCCCGCCTCCTCCGCGTACTCGCCGAGGACGGCCACACCGAACGCGGTGCGTGCGAAGACCGAGACGGCGCGCACCGCGTTTCCCATGCGGTGGCTGCGTGCTTGACCGGTGGCTGCCGTCGCGCCGTGCGCGGGGCCGGTCCTGTGCGGGTTCAGGTAAACGGTGCTCATGCATTCCATGGTGCTCCGGTCGCACGCGTCCCGGCATCGGCCTTCGGGCCGAAGCCCGGGGGTACGGGCATCGGCCGAAAGTCGCATGCCGTCCCCTACGGGAGGGACGGGAACGCCCGCCCGTAATTCGTTCGCCCCCGGGGACCGCGGTCGATACAATCGCCGGTCTGCCCGCCTCCCGCACCGTGGTACCGGCCAGCCCTACGAGCGGCCGGCAGCCGGGGGAGCGCCGCCGACCGGACGGAAACCGGCCGACGACAACAGCCGCACGCGCCCACCGGCGTGCGCATCTGCGTGTGAACGTCCCCGTGCGGACCGGGCGGTGAGCCCTGTCCGCCGTCCTGCGTCGAAAAGCCGGAGGCAACACCGTGCCCGCGCACGAAGAGTCAAGCAATCCACTGGTCAGGGAGCGGGACCACCTCGCCGCGTCCCGTGCCGCACTGCGCGCCATGCGCGAGGACGTGCAGGCCCTCGACATCCGTGACGTCACGGCGAACTGGGTCAACGCCGCCGTGCTGCAGGCCCAGATCGACGACCGCATCAAGGCGCTCGCCGACCTCTCGCACACCCCGCTGTTCTTCGGCCGCCTCGACTACCGGCACCCGGTCGGCGCCCAGGAGGCGGAAGGGGCCGAGGGCGAGCAGTTCTACATCGGGCGCCGCCATGTCCACGACGCCCACGGCGATCCCATGGTCATCGACTGGCGTGCGCCGGTCTCCCAGCCGTTCTACCGGGCCTCCAGGAACGACCCGCTGGACGTCGACCGCCGCCGCCGCTTCGGCTACACCGGCGGGGAGCTGACCGCGTACGAGGACGAGCGCCTCAGCGACCCGGCGGAGGAGGAGCAGACCAGCAAGCTCCTCCAGGCGGAGATCGAGCGGCCCCGTGTGGGCCCGATGCGCGACATCGTGGCGACGATCCAGCCGGAGCAGGACGAGATCGTCCGGAGCGATCTCGGCGGGACGGTCTGTGTCCAGGGCGGTCCCGGCACCGGAAAGACGGCCGTCGGCCTGCACCGGGTCGCCTACCTCCTGTACGCGCACCGCGAGCGCCTCGCCCGCACCGGAACCCTCGTCGTCGGCCCGAACCGGTCGTTCCTCCACTACATCGAGCAGGTCCTGCCCGCGCTCGGCGAGCTGGAGGTGCAGCAGGCCACCGTCGAGGACCTGGTGGCGGCACGCGTCGACGTGCTCGGCACGGATGAGTCCGCCGCCGCCGTGATCAAGGGCGACGCCCGCATGGCGGATGTCCTGCGGCGGGCGATCCGCTCCCACGTGACGCCTCCGGCCGAGACGGTCGTGGTGGTGCGCGGCTCCCGCCGCTGGCGCGTCCCGGCGTACGAAGTCGAGGAGATGGTCAACGAGTTGCTGGCCCGCGACATGCGGTACGGAGCCGCCCACGAGGCCCTGCCGCAGCGCATCGCGCACGCCGTCCTCGTACGGATGGAGGAGGCGGGCGAGGCGCCGGACGACCGGGTGCAGAACGCGGTGGCGCGCAATCCGGCGGTGAAGGCGGCCGTGAAGGCCATCTGGCCGGCCGTGGACCCGGCGAAGCTCGTGCTGCGGCTCCTGACGGACGCGGACTTCCTGGCCGCGCACGCGGACGGCATCCTCACCGGCGAGGAGCAGAAGCACGTCCTGATGGCCAAGCCGGCCCGCAGCGTGAAGTCGGCGAAGTGGACGGCGGCGGACGCGGTCCTGATCGACGAGGCGGCCGACCTGGTGGCCCGGACGCACTCGCTGGGCCATGTCGTCATCGACGAGGCGCAGGACCTGTCCCCCATGCAGTACCGCGCGGTGGGCCGCCGCTGCTCGACCGGCTCGGCCACGGTGCTCGGCGACCTGGCGCAGGGGACGACGCCGTGGTCGACGCAGAGCTGGGAACAGGCGCTGTTCCATCTGGGCAAGGCGGACGCCGTGGTGGAGGAGCTGACGGCCGGCTTCCGTGTGCCGCGCGAGGTGATCGCGTACGCCTCCCGGCTGCTCCCCGCGATCTCGCCCGGCCTCGCCCCCGTGGAGTCGGTGCGTGAGGCGCCCGGCTCCCTCGCGGTGCGCGAGGTGGCGGCGGAGGAGCTGGACACCTCCGTCGTCACGGCGTGCGAGGAGTCCTTGCGCCATGAGGGTTCGATCGGCCTGATCGCGGCCGACGCCCGCATCCCGGCCCTGTCGGCCGCCCTGTCGGCGGCCGGCCACAGCTGGCTCTCCCCCGGCGAGGAGACGACGGCGGAATCCAGGCTGACCCTGGTCCCGGCCTCACTGGCGAAGGGTCTGGAGTACGACTACGTCGTACTGGACGAACCGGCGGCCGTGGTCGACGGCGAACCCGACGAGCGCACCGGCCTGCGCCGCCTGTACGTCTCCCTGACCCGCGCCGTCTCGGGCCTCGTGGTCCTTCACGCGGCACCGCTGCCGGAGCAGCTCGGCTGACACCGTCCGGGTGCCCGCCCGTGGCGCCTGCCCGGCACCCGGGCGGGCGCCCGTTGTGATGGGGGCATGACCCTCGACCGGCCGGCGTACCGCGTCAAACGGCGCCTCCTCGGGAAGCCGCTCACCACCGAGCACATCAGCGACGAGAAGCTGAGCAACCGGACGGCGCTCGGGGTGCTGGCCTCCGACTGCATCAGCTCGTCGGCGTACGGCTCCGAGGAGATGCTGCGCGTACTCGTGCCCGTCGTGGGGGCCGCCGCCTTCACCATGATCATGCCGGTGACCGGTGCGATCCTGCTGGTCCTGCTGCTCCTGACGCTCTGTTACAGCGATGTCGTCACGCTCTACACCCGGGCGGGCGGCTCCTACGTCGTCGCCCGGGAGAACTTCGGGCCGAACGTCGCGCAGGTCGCGGCCGTGGCCCTGCTCGTCGACTACATCGTCACCGTCGCGGTCCAGGTCTCGGCCGGCACCAACGCCCTGATCTCGCTCGCGCACCTGGTCGGCGACAACTGGACGGGCCTGGACCACCTCCAGCTGCCGGTCTCCGTGGCGGTGATCGTGCTGCTCGCGTACGGGAATCTGCGCGGCATCCGGGAAGCGGGCCGGATGTTCGCGCTCCCCGCGTATCTCTTCATGACCGCCATCGGTCTCGTCCTCCTCGCGGCGGCCGTACGCGGGCTCACGGGTGAGCTGCCGCACGCCGACCTGGAGGCCGAGGGGGTAGTCCCGCTGGGGGCCCCGGGCGACGGGTGGCTCTACGGTGCCTCGCTCTTCATCGTGCTGCGCTCCTTCGCCAACGGCGGCTCCTCCCTCACCGGACTCGAAGCGATCTCGAACGGCATCTCGGCCTTCCGCGAACCACAGGGCCGCAACGCCCGGCGCACCCTCATCGCCATGAGCAGCGTGCTCGCCGTGCTGGTCCTGGGCGTCTCGACCCTGGCCCACTACACCCACGCCGTCCCGTACACCGACGGCACCCCGACCGTCATCGCGCAGGAGGCCCGGCTCGTCTTCGGCGGAGGCCCTCTGGGGACGGCCGGACTGGTCTTCGTGCAGCTGGCGACGGCTCTGGTCCTCTACACCGGTGCCAACACCCCCTTCACCGGCTTCCCCTTCCTGGCCAGCTTCGTCGCGCAGGACCGCTTCCTGCCACGGCTGCTGACCCGGCGCGGGCACCGGCTCGCCTTCTCCAACGGCATCATCGCGCTCGCCGTCGTCTCGCTGGCGCTGCTGCTGGCGACGGGTGCCAGCGTGGACAGGCTGGTGGCGCTCTACGCGATCGGTGTGTTCACCGCCTTCACCATGGCAGGGGCCGGGCTCACCGCGTACCACCTGCGCCGACGCGAACGGCTGCGCCGGGTGAAGATCACGGTCAACGCGCTCGCGGCGGTCATCTCCGCGGCCGTGGTGCTGATCTTCGCGGTCACCAAGTTCACCGAGGGCGCCTGGGTGGTCGTGGTGATCTTCCCGCTGGGGGTCTGGGCGCTGACGCGGATCAACCGGGAATACCGGCACGAGGCCGCCGCGCTGGAGCGGCTGCCCACGGGCGCGGACCGACCGCGGGCCCGCCGCCATCAGGTGTTCGTCCTGGTCGAGACGCTGGACCTGGCCTCGTTGAAGGCCCTGCGCTACGCCCATGAGCTGCGGCCCGGCACTGTCCGGGCGGTGCACTTCGCGATCGACGAGTCGTACGCCCGGCGCTTGTCCGCCGCCTGGGAGCGGACGTCGGCGACCTCGGTGGCGCTGGAACTGGTCGCGTGCCCGGACCGCAGGCTGCGCCACGCGATGCGGGAACTGGCAGTCCGCACCACGGAGGACGGGGAGACCTCGCTGACGGTGCTGGTGCCACGGCGGATGTACGCCAACGCCCTCGGCAAACTGCTCCACCGGGGCACCGGCGAGAAGATGGCCCGGGCGCTGGGCCAGCTGCCGCACGTCGCGGTGACGATCCTGCCGTTCGACGCGTCACGCGCCCTGCGGGTGCTGGAGTCGGGCCACGCGCCCCCGCTGGACTGACGCCGCGTACGCCTTCGTCACCTGCCCCCGGACGCCCTCGTCCCGTCCGCCGTCCCGGACCCCTCCGCGTCGACGTGCGGCAGGATCCGGTCCAGCCACCGCGGCGTCCACCAGGCGGCGCGGCCGAGCAGGGTCATCACCGCCGGCACCAGCAGCAGCCGCACGACGGTGGCGTCGATGAGCACGCTGACCGCGAGGCCCAGACCCAGCATCTTGACGACGATGTTGTCGCTGATGATGAAGGCCGCGAAGACGCTGACCATGATCAGTGCGGCACAGGTGATGACCCGCGCGGTGATCTCCAGGGCGTGCGCGACGCTCGCCTTGGGGTCCTTGGTGGCCAGCCACGCCTCGTGGATCCGGGTCAGGAGGAAGATCTCGTAGTCCATGCTGAGGCCGAAGACGATGGCGAACATCATCATCGGGACATAGCTCTCGATCGGGACGTCGCCCGAGACCCCGAGCGCGGGCCCGCCCCAGCCCCACTGGAAGACGGCCACCACGACCCCGTACGAGGCCGCGATCGACAGGACGTTGAGCAGGGCCGCCTTGACCGCGACCAGAACCCCGCGGAACACGGCCAGGATCACGAGGAACGCGAGTCCGACCACGACCGCGATGATCAGGGGCAGCCGGCTGGAGACGATGTCCAGGAAGTCGACCTGGGCGGCCGTCGTACCGGTCACGTAGGTGCTCGCGGCGGTGCCGGAGACCGCGTCGGGCAGGACGTCGTCCGACAGGTGGTTGACCAGGCTCGTGGTCCGCGCGTCCTGCGGTGCGGCGACGGAGTAGGCGGTCGCCGTGAGGACGTCCCCGTCCTGGGTGGCGGTGAGCGGGGTGATGAAGGACGCGTCCGGCACCTTGGTCAGGGACTGCTGGGCCTGGCTCTCCAGCGCGGACCGGTCGCTCTGCGGGACCTTGCTCTGGTCGATCACGAGGGTCAGCGGGCCGTTCGACCCGGGGCCGAACGCCGAGGACATGAGGTCGTAGGCGCGCCGGTCGGTGAAGGACTTGGGATCGGCGCCGTCCCCGATGTGTCCGAGCTGGATGAAGAAGACGGGGAAGGCGAGCACGGCGAGCACCACGACCCCTCCGGCCAGGA
Organism: Streptomyces sp. NPDC060209; assembly: GCF_042728155.1. Taxonomy (NCBI): domain Bacteria; kingdom Bacillati; phylum Actinomycetota; class Actinomycetes; order Kitasatosporales; family Streptomycetaceae; genus Streptomyces; species Streptomyces sp. NPDC060209. The sequence continues at coordinate 18,093 of NZ_JBHWZS010000077.1, read as the reverse complement.
ACCACCACGGCCGCCGCTCCACACGCTGGGCGTACCGGTGCCAGGTGCCGTGCGTCGTAGGCCCCTTGTCCGGGCCCGTACCGGCCTCCGGGCCCGGCTCCGCATCGGCCTCCACCTCGGCGACCGGCTTGCGGACGTGGATCCGGTCGATGTGCCGCCCGATCAGTCCGAGCACGGCCGGCACCAGGGTGAGGGCACCGAGCACGGCCGTGACGACGGTGACGGCCGCCGCCAGGCCCAGCTTGCCGATGAAGCCGATGCCGGAGACCCACAGTCCGCAGAGGGCGATGATCACCGTGCATCCGGAGAGCAGCACGGCCCGTCCGCTGGTCGCCGTGGCGGCCCCGGCGGCAGCCACCGGGTCCCTGCCGTCCATGAGGTTCTGGCGGTGCCGGGTGACGAGGAACAGGGCGTAGTCGATGCCGACGCCCAGCCCGATCATCGTGGCCAGCGTCGGTGACACGGTGGCGAAGGTCGTCGCCGCGGCCAGCAGCCCCAGCAGGCCCAGTCCGCAGACGACACAGATGAGGGCCGTGACCAACGGCAGCAGTGCTGCCAGGAGACTCCCGAAGCCGATCAGCAGCACCAGGACGGCCACCCCGAAGCCGATGGCCTCGCTGACCCGGTCGTTCGCCTCGGGCCGGGCCAGTTCACCCAGCGAGCCGCCGTACTCCACCTCGGCGCCCGCCGCCCGCAGTGGCTGCACGGCGGAGTCCACCCCGTCGAGGTAGCCGGACCCCAGGGTGGAGGGCTGCACGCTGAACCGGACGGTGATGTACGCCGTCTTCCCGTCGCTGGAGAGCGGGCCCACGTCCGGTCCGCCGCTGCTGCTCGGCGCCGTCAGCGGGTTCTGGGCGGACAGCACGTCGGGCAGTTTCTGGAGGCTCCCGACGGTCGTCGACATCTGGCTGCTCAGCCCGCTGAGGGACTTGTCCGCGTCGTGCACCACGACCTGGCTGCTGTAGCCGCCGGCTGAGGGAGCGTGCGCTTCGAGGACGTCGAGGCCGTCCTGCGACTGGGTTCCCGGGATCGAGAAGTTGTCGGAGTAGTCGCCGCCGTACGCGTGCTGCACCACCTGGAGCGCGGCGAGCGCGGCCAGCCACAGCACGATGACGATGACGAAGTGACGCGCACACCACGCTCCGGTCGCGTGCAGCACCCCCGCCCGGCGCGCAGCCGTGCCGGAGTCGTGGGCGGGCTGCTGATGCGACATGTGAACTCCGGGGCAGGACCGGACACCTGGGACACATCATTCAAAGCCGGTCCCGCCGCCACGGCACGCCGGAGTGGGAGAACGGGTGACGCCCCCGCCGGGAGCACCGACCCGGGAACCCGGTCGCACCCGCCGCCCCGGGCTCCCGTCAGCTGTCGAGCGCCGTGCGCCATTCCCGTACCGCTGCGGCGTCCACGGGCCCGCTCCAGCCGCCCGGTCGTGCCGCCCCTCCGATGTGGAAGGCCTCGACGCCCGCGGCGCGCAGCGGGGGCAGGTGGTCCAGGCGCAGGCCGCCGCCCACCATGATCTGCGGTTCGTAGCCCGGGAGGTCCGAGCGCGCCGCCTCGGCGAGCAGGGTCTCCATGCCGGCGTCGACACCCTTCGGCGAGCCCGCCGTGAGGTAGGTGTCCAGGCCCGGCAGGTCGGCGAGGTGCTTGCGCAGTACGTCGCGGTCGACAGCTCGGTCGATGGCGCGGTGGAAGGTCCACGGGCAGCCGTTCAGCTCCGCGACGAGCCGCTCGACCGCCACCAGGTCGGCGTGCCCGTCCTGGTCCAGGAAGCCCAGGACGAATTCCTCGGCCCCGGCGACGCGCAGGGTGCGGGCCTTCTCCACCAGGACATCGATGTCTCCCGCCGCGAACCCGTCCGCGACCCTGAGCATGACCCGGAGCGGGATGTCGACGGCGGACCGGATGCTCTCGAAGACCTTGAGCGGGGGCGTCAGACCGTCGGCCGCCATGTCGGTGACCAGTTCGAGGCGGTCCGCACCACCCGCCTGCGCCGCGACCGCGTCCTCCGCGTCGAGAGCGATCACCTCCAGGACTGCACGGTTGCTCATGGTGTTCCATTCCTTCGGAGCGGCTGTGGACTACAGGTCTAGTCCAATAACCAGACTACGGGTCAGCCACCCGGGGCGCAGCTCTCCATGTGAACGCATACGTGAAGAAACGCGAGACCGCGGCGGCATCCGGGGAACGGACGCGCCGCGGCCTCGCGGGTCACGGGGTGGGGGACGTCAGGGCTGGAGCGGCATCGACCAGCAGTTGGAGGCCGCCTTCTTGCCGGAGAGGCGGTCGGTCAGCCAGGAGATGGCGCTGCCCTGGTCGGTGAGGAGCGGGGCGAGGTGGTTGGTGAGGATCTTGTCGCCGAGGTTGGGCAGCAGGACGGCCTCGTACGTCACGTCGGCACCCTTGCGGCACCAGTCCACCGCGAGCTGCCTGGCCTGCTTGTGACCGACGATGTCGTCCTGCACACCGGTCGCGAGGCGCACCGGAGCCGTCGGCCTCAGGTTGCCGATGCGCTGCTGGGCGAGGATCGCCTGCAGTTTCGGCTCGGCCGCGATGATGTCGGCGATCGGCTTGCCGTTGGCGGTCCACTTCTTGCTGTTGGTGAATCCGTGGCCGAGGATCGCGTCGCCCACGCACATGGTCGAGGTGTCCTTCAACGCGGCCTTGCCGACCTCGTTCGTGTTCGCGTCGACGACCGCCTTCAGGGACGGGTCGGACTGGGCGAAACCGTTGATCGACCAGCCGAGCGCGCCGGCCAGGGCACTGCCGTCGATGCCCTTCATGACCTCGGTGAGGTCGGCGGGCGGAGCCCCGGCGTAGGTGCCCGCCAGATTGACGTCGGGGGCGTACGAGGACTGCAGCTCGGCGGCGGAGGCGCTGGCTCCGCCGCCCTGGCTGTAGCCGTAGAGGCCGACGCGCGAGGCGGAGGTGATCGACGCGCCGGAGACGGAGCGCGCCGCGCGGGCCGCGTCGAGGAGGGCGTGACCCTCGTCGAGGCGGTTGACGTAGGTGTGGAGCCGGTCGGTCGCGCCGAGGCCGGCGTAGTCGGTGACGACGACGGCCGCACCGGCGGCGAGGAAGCGGTAGACCGCGATGTTGTCGTAGCCGATGGACACCGTGCCCTGGCCGATGGTCAGCGGGTGCTGGAGCGACAGCGAGGGGGCGCACTGGTCGCCCTGGCCCATGGTCCCCGAGGCCAGCGCCACCAGGGGGCGGGGACCGCCGCCCTTCCACGCGGCGGCCGGCTCGATGTACGCGCCGGTGACGGCGACGGGCCCGCCGCCCGCGTCGGTGGACTTGTACATGAGCCGCGTCGCGGTGCCGGGCAGCCGGCGGCCGTCCAGACCGGGCAGGCTCAGCCCGAGGGGCAGCGGCTCCGTACGGACGAGGGACCCGTCGGCGGCGGGCAGCCGCGCCGGCGGGTTGTAGAAGTCGGGGATGGTCACTCCCCGCGACACCACCGGCGCGGACCCGGTGGAATCGGCGGCCGAAGCCGGTACGGCCGCCACGCACAGGCACGCGGCGACGGCCACCGAAGCGGCCAGGAGTCGCCCCGTACGGCGTCCCTGCCGACGGGGCTCCGGGAGGTGGGGGGTGTTCACGGTCGAGCTCGAACGGGTGATCTTGCGCGGACTCACGGCTCACTCCTCGCTCTGCTCCGATGAAGGTGAGCGCAAGCTAGCACCGAGGCGTTACCCGAGGTAACTCACCGGTAAGTTACGCTTCGGTAACGTGCCGGGGGGGGCGGCCCCCGACCGGGCCCGCCCTGCCGCGCCTACCGGGGCCGCTGCCCGATCTCGTCCACCACGCCGGACTTCACCCGCCCCCTGACCTCCACGTACTTCTCGCCCCCCTTCAGCTCACGGCCCACCCAGCGGCCCCCCTTGACCCCGTCCAGGCGCATTCCGAGGTAGGCGCAGCTGCCTCGTTCGAAGACGGGACCGAACGTCATTTCGGGATACGAGACCCCGACCCCGTGCCGCCCGAGAGCGTCCACCTCGTCGTCGTCCAGCACGATGCCGGGCAGCTTCGCGAGGGCCTCGAACGCGGCGGCCTGCAGCCCCGGCGGCATGGCTCCCGGACCACGCAGCAGCAGGCACAGGTCCATGTAGGCCGACATTCGGTCCGTGCCGTCGTCCCCGTGCCCGAGCGCCTCCAGAAGCCGGTCCGGGTCGGTCGGCAGCTTCTTCAGTTCCGCGTACTCGGTGGGCGGCCACCGCACCTCGTGCTCGGTCAACGGCGGCTCCTCCTGGACCCGTTCGCCGTAGACGTACCGGGAGGGCCGGGAGCCGTCCACGGAGAGCCAGATCTTGTCGGTGCGCGTCGTCGGCTTCCCGCCCTCCAGAGGAGTCCGCGTGGCGATCTCCTCGGTGTAGAAGTACTGGTCGTCGCGCGGGACCGGCATCCCGGCGCCGTCGGCGCGCGTCCTGTCGGCCGCCCGGTGCAGCACCTGGGCAGCGGACAGCGTGGTCATCCGGGGCGCACCGTCGCCGCTCCGGCGGTCCGTCACGACGACGACGGTCCCGGCCGCCGCCACGGCCGCCGCCGCGGCGAAACCGGCACGCAGCACCAGCCGCCTGGGCACCGCCCGGGAGCGCGTCCGGCCGGTCTCTTCGGCGATGGCGCGCGTCAGCCGGGCCCGGGCGGCCGTACGGGCCTCGTCGCTCGGCGCGGGCACATCGGCCTCCAGCTCCCGCAGAGCGGTGAGGTCATCCATGGTCGGGCTCCTCCTGAACCTCGTGCAGGCGTGCGGGATCCGCCCCGCCCAGTGCGTCACGCAGCCTCTTCCGCGCCCGGTGCAGCCGCGAGCGCACGGTGCCCACGGGCACGCCGAGCGCCTCCGCCGCCTCCGCGTAGTCCAGGTCGCCCCAGGCGATGACCAGCAGAGCGTCCCGGTAGCGGGCGGGCAACGCGGCGAGGGCTCCCGCGAGTTCGGCCCGGGCTCCCTCGGCGCTGACCCGGGCGGCCACCCGGTCCGCCAACGGCTCCACGTCCCCGCGTCGTTCGTCCGGGGCCGCGGAAGCGGCGCGCGACAGCGCCCTCAGGCGCCGGGCCTCGGCGCGCCGGTGCCCGCGCACGAGATTGGTGACGATGCCGTAGAGCCAGGGCCGCGCCTGCGGCCTCGACAGGTCGTACCCCCGGCGCTGCTGGAAGGCGATCACGAAGGTCTCGGCCATCAGGTCGTCGGCCGCCTCGGTGCCGAGCCGACGGGCCGCGTACCGGTGGATGTCGTCGGCGTACCGGTGGAACAGTTCGGCGAAGACGTCCGGCTCGTCCAGGGAGCGCCGGACGACCGAGGCATCGGACTCGGTGCGCTCGTCCGCGTCGGCACCGACGGGTGCCTCCAGGGCTTCGAACCCTGGTGGGGCGGTCACTGGTCGGCTCCTGTGCTCATGGGATTCCCTCGGAGAGGCGGGCTCGGTCACCTCCTGTTGGCCGATGCCCGCATCCGGGTTCCCGTCACGCGCGTACGAACCGCACCGGCGTCCCCGGGGCCGCCTGCGCAGCCCCCGCCAGCGCGGCTTCGGCGACCACGCCCACGACCGGGTAACCCCCCGTCGTCGGGTGATCGTTGAGGAACACCACGGGAAGCCCGTCCGGCGGCACCTGGACGGCTCCCAGCACCATGCCCTCGCTGGGCAGTTCGCCGTCCCGGGCGCGTCGCAGGGCGGGGCCCTCCGTGCGCAGCCCGATGCGGTTGCTCCGCTCCGAGACCCGGTACGCGGCGGTGGTGAGCGTGCGCAGCGCCGACTCCGTGAACCAGTTGTCACGCGGCCCCGGGTGCAGGGGCAGCACCAGCTCGGCGGGAGCGCCCGGCCAGGGCACGGTGTCGGCACACGGGGCTCCGCCCGGCCGGCCCAGCGGCAGGACGTCCCCCTCGCGCAGGACCGGCGGGCCGAGCCCCGAGAGCAGGTCGGCGGATCTGCTGCCGAGCACCGGTTCGGGCACCAGGCCGCCCGCGAACGCCAGGTAACCCCGCACTCCGTGCTCCGCAGGGCCGGCCTCCAGCACCGCACCCACGGGCACCCGGACGGGCGCGCCCCACGCGACCGGGCGGCCGTCCACCGTGACCCGGCACCCCGCCCCGCCGACGACGGCGAGCACGGACCGGGCTCCGGTCACCCGGACCGCGCACCCCGTGAGCGTGGTCTCCAGCACCGCCGCGTCAGGGGCGTTGCCGACGAGCCGGTTGGCCAGCCGCCGGGCGGGCTCGTCCAGCGCCCCGGCCCGGGGCACGCCGAGGTGCGCCCAGCCGGTACGGCCCTCGTCCTGCACGGTGGTCAGGGCGCCCGCCCTGACCACTTCGAGCCCCGCGCTCATCCGCGCACCCCCGCCGGCACGAAGCGCACACGGGCCCCGGGCCCGAGCAGCGCCGCCGGTTCGCGCCCCGGGTCCCAGAGGGCCTCCGGCTCGGGCATCCGCCCGATGAGCTGCCAGCCGCCGGGCGACTCACGCGGATAGACCCCGGTGTACGGGCCGGCGAGGGCCAGTGCCCCGGCCGGCACCCGGGTCCGGGGCGTGGTCCGGCGCGGCACGCTCAGGTGCCCGGGCAGACCTGTCAGGTATCCGAAGCCGGGCGCGAAACCGCAGAAGGCGACCCGGAATTCCGTACGGGCGTGAATGCGGGGCACCTCGTCGACGGCGACGCCCCACGCCTCGGCCACATCGGCGAGGTCCGGGCCGTCGTAGACGACGGGTATCTCGACGGCCTCCCCCGCTCCCCGGCTCAGCGGCGGCACGGTCCACGACCGCAGCCGCCCCGCGAGCGTGCGGTCGTCCACCCCGTCCAGCAGCACCGTCCGGGCGCCGGGGACGATCTCGCGCACGGCGGGGAGCTCCCCGGCGGCCCGGCGGCGGAGCAGTTCCGCGTGGAAGGCCTCCGCGTCCTCCCCGGAGGCCAGTTCCACGAGCAGGGCGCGGGGCCCGGCCTCCAGCACCCGGACGCCGCTCACGCGAACGCCCTTACACGGACGCCGGCTTCCTCCAGCGCCGTCCGGACCCGCCGGGCGAGCGCCGCCGCGCCGGGGGTGTCGCCGTGGACGCAGAGCGACCGGGCCGCGACGGCTATCCGGCTGCCGTCCACCCCCGTCACGGCTCCGTCGACGGCCATGCCGACGCTGCGCCGCACGACCTCGTCCGCGTCGTGCACCACGGCTCCTGGCTCGCCCCGTGGCACGAGCGTGCCCTGCGGGGTGTACGCGCGGTCGGCGAAGGCCTCCTGGACGGCGGTCAGGCCGGCCGCCTCCGCATGGGCGAGCAGCCGCGAACCGGGCAGCCCGAGGACCGCCGGGCGGCCGCCCGCGAGCAGCACCCCCGCGACGACGGCGGCGGCCTGCTCCTCGTCCCGGACGACACGGTTGTAGAGGGCGCCGTGCGGTTTCACGTACGAGACCGTGGAACCGGCCGCCTCCGCGAAGACCCGCAGGGCGCCGATCTGGTAGGCGATCTCGGCGGTCAGCTCGGCCGCCGGTACGTCCATGGCGCGCCGCCCGAATCCGGCCAGGTCGCGGTAGGAGACCTGCGCCCCGATGCGTACGCCCCGCTCCGCCGCCGTGTCGCAGACCCGCCGCATCACGGAGGCGTCGCCCGCGTGGAAGCCGCAGGCCACATTGGCGCTGGTGACACAGGTCAGGAGCGCCTCGTCCTCGGTGAGGGTCCAGCGTCCGAACCCTTCACCCAGGTCCGCGTTGAGGTCCATCGGCCGCGCCGGGCGCGTCACACTCGTCAGATCCGTCACGGGCGCACGCTAGCGATTGTTCAACAATCTGACAAGAGCCCGCCCGTCGGCTGAGACACTCGTACGGTTCACTGAGCACGGCGCACCGCGCGCGGCTGACGGAGCACCAGGCGCGCCCTGAACTCCGGACACAGCAGGCGCAGCAGGCGCGGGACGACGGTACGACAGGCGCGACAGGCGCCACAGGCAGAGGACGGGGCATGGCGGGTACGAAGAACGGCGGAAGGGCCGGCGGCACGCCGGATCTCTCGGAACTGGCGACGCACAGCGCCTCCCTGGAGCGGTCCGGTACGGCCGAGCGGGTCGCCGCCATCCTGCGGGACCGGATCACCGAGGGCTACTTCCCGCCGGGCAGCCGCTTGTCCGAGGAGAGCATCAGCGGCGCCCTGGCCGTGTCCCGCAACACCCTGCGCGAGGCGTTCCGCCTGCTGTCGCACGAACGCCTCCTGGAGCACCGCCTCAACCGGGGCGTCTTCGTCCGCATCCTGGCCGTGGACGACCTGGTCGACATCTACCGGGTGCGGCTCCTCGTCGAGTGCGCGGCCCTGCGAACCCTGGGCGAGCCTCCGTTCGACCTGACGGCGGTCGAGGCGGCGGTGTCGACGGGCGAGCAGGCCGCACTTCATGACGACTGGCCCGCCTGCTCCACCGCCAACATCCGTTTCCACCAGGCGCTGGCCGGCCTGGCGAACAGCCCCCGCACCGACGAATTGATGCGCAACGTCCTCGCCGAACTGCGGCTCGCCTTCCACGTGATGGCCGACCCCCGCCGCTTCCACGAGCCCTATCTCACCCGCAACCGTGAGATCACGGACAAACTGGCCAAGGGGGACGCGGTCGGCGCCGAGCGGACGCTCGCCTTCTACCTGGAGGATTCCCGACGCCAGCTGGCGGAGGCCTACGCGCAACGGCTCACCGAGCGGTAGCCCAGGATCGTTCCCTGATCCACCCCTCCGCCATCCCGCTCCCGAAGTGTCCGCATTCCACCCCGGATACGGGTGTATCCAGACAAGACGCCCGCCATCCCACCCTCCCGCGCCGCCGATCCAGATCGATGCATCCCGCACCCTTGTGGGATTGTTGAACAAGACCCTAAGGTCTCGCGTACTACCCCCGTCTGACCAGGACCGTGCACCGCCACGTCCCTGCGCGGAAGAAGGCCGACGCGTGATCGTTCTCCTCGGCGTGCTCGTGGTGATCCTCGGATTCGCCACCCGCCGCAATCCCCTGCTCGTGGTGGGTGCCGCCGGCATCATCACGGGGCTGCTCGGCAAGCTCTCGCCGCAGGAGGTGCTGGCCTCGTTCGGCAACAGCTTCGCCTCCGCCCGTTCGGTGACCGTCTTCGTGATCACACTGCCCGTCATCGGGCTCCTGGAGCGCTACGGACTCCAGGAACAGGCCCGTACCCTCATCGGCAAGCTGGGCAAGCTGACCACCGGCCGTTTCCTGACGCTCTACCTGCTGATACGGCAGCTCACCGCCTCCGTCGGCCTCACCAGCATCGGTGGCCCCGCGCAGAGTGTGCGGCCGCTGATCGCCCCGATGGCCGAGGCCGCGGCCGAGGCCAAGGCGGGTCGTCCGCTGCCGCAGAAGCTGCGCGAGAAGGTCCGCTCGCACGCGTCCGGCGCCGACACCATCGGAGTGTTCTTCGGTGAGGACTGCTTCATCGCCATCGGATCGATCCTGCTGATCACCGGCTTCGTGAACTCCACGTACGACCAGCACCTCGAACCGCTGCACCTGGCCCTGTGGGCGATCCCCTCCGCGATCTGCGCCTTCCTGATCCACGGGGCCCGCCTGCTCAACCTGGACCGGCAGCTGGAGCGCGAACTCGCCGTCGCCGCCGCCGAGAACGACCTGACGACACACGCCGGGCTCCGGACGGAGGACGCCAAGTGATCAAGTCCGAGTACTTCTTCTGGCTGGTCGGCGCGGTGTTCCTCGTCATGGCCGCGCAGATGGCCGTGGACCGCACCAACCCCAAGCGCTTCGGCTCCGCCGGCTTCTGGGGTCTGCTGGGCGCCGCGTTCTTCTACTCCACCGGAGTCGTCGACAAGTCCCTCCCCGCCGAACCGCTGGGCGTCGCCGTCCTGATCCTGATCGTCCTGGGCGGCTTCGGCCTCACCGGCAAGGGCGAGTCGCACACTCCGCCCCGCGAGAAGCGCGCGGCCTCGGCCGCCCGTCTCGGCAACAAGCTGTTCCTTCCGGCCCTCACCATCCCCGTCGTCGCGATGATCTGCGCGACGCTGGTGAAGAACTGGAAGATCGGTGGCCAACCGGTCCTGGAGCCGGGGTACGAGACCATTCTCGGCCTGGGCGTCGGCGCGATCGCCGCGTTGATCGTGGGCATGGTGCTCCTGCGCGAGCGGAAGGTCTCCGTGCCGCTGCACTCCGGTCGCAACATGCTCGAATCGATGGGCTGGGCGCTGATCCTGCCTCAGCTGCTCTCCGTCCTCGGCTCGATCTTCCAGACTGCCGGTGTCGGTGAGCAGGTCGGAAGGATCACCGAGGCGGTACTGCCCGACGGCCAGAGGTTCGTGGCCGTGGCCGTCTACTGCTGCGGCATGGCGCTGTTCACCATCGTCATGGGCAACGCCTTCGCCGCGTTCCCGGTGATGACCGCCGCGATCGGCTGGCCCGTCCTCATCGAGCAGATGAACGGCAACGCGCCCGCCGTCCTCGCGATCGGCATGCTGTGCGGCTTCTGCGGCACGCTCGTCACACCGATGGCCGCCAACTTCAACCTGGTCCCGGCCGCGCTCCTCGAGCTCAAGGACCAGTACGGCCCGATCAAGGCCCAGCTCCCCACGGCAGCGGCCCTGCTGGTCTGCAACGTCGCGATCATGGCCCTCTTCGCCTTCTGACCCGAACCGCCCTGCCCCTCGACCCGAATCACCCCTGAACCGAGCCGCCCCTTGACCCGAGCCGCTCGCCGCACACCCCTCTGGAGTCCCCCGATGTCTCCCGCGCTCCCTGCCACGTACGCGGTCCCCTTCGCGGAACTGGCCCTCGCCAACGTCGTACGCGAATACCCCAACGCGCCCGCCCACCTCTACACCGGGCCCGAGGAACTCGTCGCGCCCCGTACGCTGCACCCCGCGTTCTACGGGGGCTACGACTGGCACTCCACGGTGCACATGCACTGGCTGCTCGTCCGCATCGTGCGCCGCTTCTCCGCCACCGGCGATCTTCCGGCCACCCTCACCACCCGTATCCGCGAGGTGCTCGACACGCACCTGACCCACGCGAACATCACCGTCGAGGCGTCCTACCTGCGCGGCCGGCCGCACTTCGAGCGTCCCTACGGCTGGGCCTGGCTGATCGCGCTCGCCGCGGAGTGCCGGGCCCTCGCCACGCCCGACGGCGACCGGTGGGCCGACGCCCTGGCCCCCGGCGTGACAGCTGTCGGCGACCTGCTCGGCGCCTGGCTGCCCAAGGCGACGTACCCGGTCCGGCACGGCGTCCACAACAACAGCGCGTTCGGCCTGGGCCTGATCCTCGACGCGGGCGGGACCGCCGGGCTGCCGGCGCCGGTCCTCGACGCGGCGACGGACCGGCTGCGGACCTGGTTCACCGACGACCACGACGCCCCCGCCCACTGGGAGCCCTCCGGCCAGGACTTCCTCTCCCCCGCCCTGGTCGAGGCGGACGCGATGCGCCGGGTGCTGCCGGTGGAGGAATTCCGTACCTGGATCGCCGCGTTCCTGCCGGCCCTGGTATCCGCCACGCCCGACTCCACGCTGCTCGACCCGCCGGTGGTCTCCGACCACGCCGATCCGCAGATCGGCCACCTTCTCGGTCTCACCCTGAGCCGGGCGGCCGCCCTCCGCTCGATCGCCGGCGCGCTCCCGGACGGCGCGGCCCGCGCCGCGCTCCTGACCTCGGCCGAGGCCCATCTCGCGCTCGGCCTGCCGACGGTGTCCTCCGGGGACTTCTCCTCGGACCACTGGCTGGCGACGTACGCGGCACTGGCCCTGGACACGGCGCCCGGTCACTGAGCGGCGGGTCCGTCACCCGTCCCGCCGACCGGTGGCGGGGCAGGGTGACGGACGTGCGCGCGGGGCGTACGTCCTACTCTCGGCGTATGAGCGACAGCGCCCCCGACACATTCGACAGCGGCACCTCCGGGAGCCCGCACACCGGCGGCGCACTCCGTGACCGCTGGCGCGAGACCCTGCTCGCCGCACGCGGCGGGACGGACCGCGGGCCCGATCCGGACCCGTACGCCGATGCCCTCATCGCGCGCTGGGCCGAACCCCAGCGGCGCTACCACACGACCGCCCACCTGACGCAGGTCCTGGACCGGGTCGACACGCTGGCCGGCCACGCCTCCGACCCGGACCTGGTGCGCCTCGCAGTCTGGTTCCACGACGCGGTCTACCGCCCCGACCGCTCCGAGAACGAGGAGCGGTCGGCCGCGCTCGCCGAACTCGCCCTGCCCGAGGCCGGCCTCCCCGACTCGGCGACGGCCGAGGTCGCCCGGCTGGTCCGGCTCACCGTCACGCACGACCCGGCGGACGGCGACACCAACGGCGAGGTGCTCTGCGACGCGGATCTCGCGATCCTCGCGGCGGCCCCCAAGGACTACGCGGCGTACGCGGCGCAGGTGCGCGAGGAGTACGGCTTCGTCCCGGACGACGCGTTCCGCGAGGGGCGCGCCGCCGTCCTGCGACAGCTGCTGGAGCTGCCCCGGCTGTTCCGTACGCCCCACGGGGCGAAGGAGTGGGAGCCGAGGGCGCGGCAGAACCTGACCACCGAGCTGGAGCTGCTCATCCAGTGAGACGGGGGAATGACAGGGACTAAAGCACTGTTGGCCACTGTCATGCCCGACTCTGCTTCCAGCCGTCCCCGTATGCCGATGGCCGTCTACATCCTCGGCCTCTCGGTCTTCGCCCTCGGTACCAGTGAGTTCATGCTGTCCGGGCTGCTGCCTCCCATCGCCGACGACATGAACGTGTCCATCCCGAAGGCCGGACTCCTCATATCCGCCTTCGCGATCGGCATGGTGGTCGGCGCCCCGCTGCTGGCCGTCGCCACCCTGCGACTGCCTCGCCGCACGACCCTCATCGCGCTGATCTCGGTCTTCGGGCTGGGCCAGATCGCGGGTGCGCTCGCGCCAACGTACGACGTGCTGTTCGTCTCCCGGGTGGTGAGCGCGCTGGCGTGCGCAGGCTTCTGGGCGGTCGGCGCCGCGGTCGCCATCGCGATGGTGCCGGTGAACGCGCGGGCCAGGGCGATGGCCGTGATGATCGGCGGGCTGTCGATCGCCAACGTGCTGGGGGTGCCGCTGGGTGCGTTCCTCGGGGAGAGCTTCGGCTGGCGTTCGGCGTTCTGGGCGGTGGGCGCCGCGTCCGCCGTGGCGCTGGTGGGTGTCGTCACACGTATCCCGCGCATTCCGCTGCCGGACGAGAAGCCGCAGCTCAAGCGGGAGGTCGCGATCTACAGGGACCGTCAGGTGTGGCTGTCCATCGTGATCACGGCCCTCGCCGCCGGCGGTGTGTTCTGCGCGTTCAGCTATCTCGCACCGCTGCTCACGGACGTGGCGGGGCTGAGTTCGGGCTGGGTTCCGTGGGTGCTCGCGCTGTTCGGTGTCGGCGCGCTGATCGGTACGACGATCGGCGGCCGGGTCGCCGACGCACACCTCTTCGGGGTGCTGCTGAGCGGCATCAGTGCGTCGACGGTCTTCCTGGTGGCCCTGGCCCTCTTCGCGTCGAACCAGGTCGCCGTCGTCATCCTGGCGTTCCTGCTGGGGCTGTCCGCGTTCTACACGGCCCCGGCGCTCAACGCCCGGATGTTCAACGTCGCGGGTGTCGCCCCGACGCTGGCGGGGGCGACCACCACGGCCGCGTTCAACCTCGGCAACACGAGCGGCCCGTGGCTGGGCGGTGCGGTGATCGACGCGGACTTCGGATTCCGGGCCACGGCATGGGCGGGTGCCGCGATGCTGGTGCTCGGACTGGCAGCCGTGACGGTCTCGTTGCGGCTGCGCGGCGGAGGTACGCCGTCCCGGCGGATCGCGGGCGCACCGGCGCACATCAGCTCTGAGCAGGCCGCCGAATCGGAGCAGGCCGCCCCTTCGGCCGTCTAAGCCCCGCATCGGTGAGCCGGCGCACGATCTCCTTCGACCCGACCTCCCGCGCCCCGGCGCGCACCGCGTCCGCGTAACGCGCCTCGGGCACGTCGTAGTGGTCGCGCTCGAAGGCGCGGGGCGGGCAGCCGATCGTCGCGGCGAAGGCGTGCAGCTCGTCGAACGACACGTCGCTGACCAGGTGCGACCACATGCGGCCGTGCCCCGGCCAGGTCGGCGGGTCGATGTAGACGGTCACCGGCCGAGCACCTCGGCGAGCGCGCCCACCCGTGCGACGGACACCGTCGCCTTCGTGCAGACCCAGTGCGGATCGGGGCCGAGCTCCGGCTCGACGTCCAGGGCGTGCGGCCCCTCCTCCGTGCACACCGGGCACAGCGGCCAACGCCCGTGCTGCTCCAGGAGAGCGTCCTGGACGTCCTGCGCCACGAGCCCCGTGACGAAGGCCACACCCTCGGGCCACTGCTCGACCCACCACCGCCGGTGGGCTATCGCGTCCTCGACCATCGAGACGATCCCGGCCTCGGCCACATCGCCCGCGACGAGGTCGGCCATCACCAGCGCACGCGCGGTGTGCAGCTCCTGTTCCAGGCTGTTCAACTCCATGGCCCCATTGTCCCCCGTCGCCCGTACGGCCGAGCGTGATCCTTCAGAGGTAGGGACCAAAGGGGGGTTGACGGGATTCGTCGGTGAAAATATCTTTCAAATGTGACCAATGATGTGAAGGAAAGTTTCAACCCGGACTCCCCGCCCGCCCCCGCGGCTCTCGCGGCCAAGGTGCGGACCCTCGCTCCGTCCATGACCCGCTCCATGCAGCGGGTCGCCGAAGCGGTCGCGGGTGACCCCGCCGGGTGTGCCGCCCTCACCGTCACCGGACTCGCCGAGCTGACCGGCACCAGCGAGGCCACCGTAGTCCGCACCGCCCGCCTTCTCGGCTACCCGGGCTACCGGGACCTGCGTCTGGCACTCGCCGGCCTCGCCGCCCACCAGCAGTCCGGCCGGGCACCCGCCGTCACCGCCGACATCGCGGTCGACGACCCCATCGCGGACGTCGTCACGAAGCTCGCCTACGACGAGCAGCAGACCCTCGCCGACACGGCCGCCGGCCTCGACACGGTGCAGCTCGGGGCCGCCGTGGCCGCCGCCGCGACCGCGCGCCGCATCGACATCTACGGCGCCGGAGCGTCCTCCCTCGTCGGCCAGGACCTGGCGCAGAAGCTGCTCCGGATCGGCCTGATAGCCCACGCCCACGCGGACCCGCACCTCGCCGTGACCAACGCGGTGCAGCTCCGCTCCGGCGATGTGGCCATCGCGATCACGCACTCCGGCTCCACGGGCGACGTCATCGAGCCGCTCCGGGTCGCCTTCGACCGCGGCGCGACGACGATCGCTATCACCGGCCGCCCGGACGGGCCGGTCTCTCAGTACGCCGACCACGTGCTGACCACGTCCACGGCCCGGGAGAGCGAGCTGCGGCCCGCCGCCATGTCGAGCCGCACGAGCCAGCTCCTCGTCGTCGACTGCCTCTTCATAGGAGTCGCCCAGCGGACGTACGAGACGGCCGCGCCGGCACTGTCCGCCTCGTACGAGGCGCTCGCCCACCGCCACACCCCGCGCAGCCGCTGACCCCGGCAGCACCCGCACCCGCACCCGCACCCGCACCCGCACGAGAACGAGAAAGCAGAGCGCTGTCCATGACCTCCACCACCGACGCGAACGCCGACGCCCCCACTCCCGGCGGCTACGGCGAACTGCGCGCGCAGCTCGCCACCCTCACCACCGAGGCGTTCCGGCCGGAGCTCGCCGAGATCGACCAGCTGCCGACGCAGGAGATAGCCCGCATCATGAACGGCGAGGACACCACCGTCCCCGCCGCCGTGGCCGAGAAGCTGCCCCAGATCTCCGCCGCGATCGACGCCACCGCCGAGCGCATGGCGCGCGGCGGCCGGCTGATCTACGCGGGTGCCGGCACCGCCGGCCGTCTCGGTGTGCTCGACGCCAGCGAGTGCCCGCCCACCTTCAACACCGACCCGTCCGAGGTCATCGGCCTGATCGCCGGCGGTCCCTCCGCCATGGTCAAGGCCGTCGAGGGCGCCGAGGACAGCAAGGAGCTGGCCGCCGCAGACCTCGACGGTCTGGGCCTCACCGCCGACGACACCGTGGTCGGAATCTCGGCCTCCGGCCGCACCCCGTACGCCATCGGGGCCGTCGAGCACGCCCGCGGCAAGGGCGCGCTCACCCTCGGGCTCTCCTGCAACGCGGACTCCGCTCTCGCCGCCGCCGCCGAACACGGACTGGAGATCGTCGTCGGCCCCGAGCTGCTCACCGGCTCCACCCGCCTCAAGGCAGGGACGGCACAGAAGCTCGTCCTCAACATGCTCTCGACGATCACGATGATCCGGCTCGGCAAGACGTACGGGAATCTGATGGTCGACGTGCGCGCTTCCAACGAGAAGCTGCGCGCCCGCTCCCGCCGGATCGTCTCCCTCGCCACCGGCGCCTCCGACCAGGAGATCGAGGCGGCGCTCGCCGCCACCGACGGCGAGGTGAAGAACGCCATCCTCACCATCCTCGGCGGGGTCGACGGCCCCACCGCCGCCACACTCCTGGCCGAGTCCCACGGCCACCTCCGCGCCGCCCTCGCGGCTGTCCGAACCACCTGACGCACCACTCCCCGCACAGCAAGGCACCACGCACCATGGCTACTGAAGACAAGAACCGCGCCACTGCCGCCGCGATCCTGCCGCTCGTCGGTGGCGCTGCGAACGTCAGCTCGATCGCCCACTGCATGACCCGGCTCCGGCTGGGCCTGCACGACCGTTCCCTCGTCGACGACGAGGCCCTCAAGGCGGTTCCCGCCGTGATGGGCGTGGTCGAGGACGACACCTACCAGATCGTCCTCGGCCCGGGCACCGTCGCCCGGGTCACCCCGGAGTTCGAGCAGCTGGTCGAGGAGGGCCGGGCGTCCGAGACCCCCGCGCCCGTCCACACGGCCGAGGAGCTGGCCGGCAAGGGCGCCGCCCTCAAGGCGCAGCAGAAGGCGAAGAACTCCACGCCCTTCAAGCTGTTCCTGCGCAAGATCGCGAACATCTTCGTCCCGCTGATCCCCGCCCTCATCGGCTGCGGCATCATCGCCGGCCTGAACGGCCTGCTGGTGAACCTCGGCTGGCTGACATCGGTGACCCCCGCGCTGGCGGCGATGGCCTCCGGCTTCATGGCTCTGATCGCGGTCTTCGTCGGCTACAACACGGCGAAGGAGTTCGGCGGCACGCCGATCCTCGGTGGTGCGGTCGCGGCCATCATCGTCTTCCCCGGCGTCGCCAACATCGACGCCTTCGGCCAGACCCTCTCCCCCGGCCAGGGCGGCGTCCTCGGCGCCCTCGGCGCGGCGGTCCTCGCGGTGTACGTCGAGAAGTGGTGCCGCCGTTGGGTGCCCGAGGCGCTGGACGTCCTGGTCACCCCGACGCTCACGGTGCTGATCTCCGGCCTCGTCACGATCTTCGGCCTGATGTACGTGGCCGGTGAGGTCTCCTCCGCCATCGGCACCTTCGCGGACTGGCTGCTCTCCACGGGCGGCGCGGGCGCGGGCTTCCTGCTCGGCGGCTTCTTCCTGCCCCTGGTGATGCTGGGCCTGCACCAGGCTCTCATCCCGATCCACACGACGCTGATCGAGCAGCAGGGCTTCACGGTCCTGCTCCCGATCCTCGCGATGGCCGGAGCCGGCCAGGTCGGCGCGGCGGCCGCGGTCTACCTCCGCCTCCCCCGGAACGAGTCGATCCGCAAGACCATCAGGTCCGCCATGCCCGCAGGCCTGCTGGGCGTCGGCGAACCCCTGATCTACGGCGTCTCGCTCCCGCTGGGCCGCCCGTTCATCACGGCCTGTGTGGGCGGCGCGTTCGGCGGCGGCTTCGTGGGCCTGTTCAACCAGCTCGGCGACTCGGTCGGCTCAACGGCCATCGGCCCGTCCGGCTGGGCCCTGTTCCCCCTCCTGGACGGCAACCACGGCCTCGGCTCCACGATCGCGATCTACGCGGGCGGCCTGCTCGTCGGCTACGTCGCGGGTTTCGTCGCCACGTACTTCTTCGGCTTCAGCAAGGCCCTGCTGGCGGAGTTCAACGTCTCCCAGGAACCCGCCCCCTCCA
Organism: Streptomyces sp. NPDC060209; assembly: GCF_042728155.1. Classification (NCBI taxonomy): domain Bacteria; kingdom Bacillati; phylum Actinomycetota; class Actinomycetes; order Kitasatosporales; family Streptomycetaceae; genus Streptomyces; species Streptomyces sp. NPDC060209. The sequence goes on along the minus strand of NZ_JBHWZS010000077.1, from coordinate 128 downwards.
CGATCGCGGCCACGGGCCCGGCCTCGCCCTCGGGCGACACCCCGGCGAAGGAACCCGCCGGAGTCTGATCGGCGCACGTGCGTCCGCCTGAGTCCGTCGGCGGTACCGGGTCGGATACGGCCCGGTAC
>NZ_JBHWZS010000076.1:0-31766 GCF_042728155.1 Streptomyces sp. NPDC060209 | reverse complement strand
GGCCGGGGCACTGCGGCTCCGGCTGGTTCTCGGACGCGGAGCCTCAGCCCCGCCAGGGCAGTTCGGCCGTGACCGTCGTCGGGCCGCCGGCCGGGGAGTCGACGACGAGGATGCCGTCCACCGCGTCCAGCCGCTCCGTCAGGCCGGCCAGCCCGCTGCCCGTCGAGACACCGGCTCCACCGCGCCCGTCGTCGGTGACCTGGAGCATCAGCCGGTCCGCCGCCTGCCACACGTCGACCGAGGCACGGGTGGCCCGGGCGTGCTTGCTGACGTTCTGGAGCAGTTCGGAGACCGTGAAGTACGCGATGCCCTCGATGGCCTGCGCGGGCCGCGACTCCAGATCCACCACGACCTTCACGGGGACGGTGCAGCGGGAGGCGATGGCGGAGAGTGCGGCGTCGAGTCCGCGGTCGGTGAGGACGGCGGGGTGGATGCCCCGGGCGAGGTCGCGGAGTTCCTGGAGGGCGACCTTGACCTCGCCGTGTGCCTCGTCGACCATGCGGGCCGCGGCTTCGGGGTCGTCGGTGAGCTTCTCCTTCGCCAGCCCCAGATCCATGGCGAGGGCGACGAGGCGGGCCTGTGCGCCGTCGTGGAGGTCGCGTTCGATGCGGCGCAGGTCGGCGGCGGCCGTGTCCACGACCACACCCCGGTCCGACTCCAGCTCCGAGACCCTGGTGGCCAGCCGGGAGGGGCCGAGCAGACCCAGCACCATCGCCCGGTCCACGGACACCAGGCCGCGGATGATCCACGGTGTGACCAGGACGAGAGCCAGGCCGACCGCGCTGGTCACCGCCATCTCGAAGGGGGAGTCGAGGTAGACCTGATGCGTCCTGTCGCCGTACAGCTGGATGCCGTCGACACCCGCGTACGCCGGGAAGACCCAGCGCCACAGCGGATAGGTGAACGTCGCCCAGCCGTACGTCCAGAACGCCACCGCGACGGTGAACGCGAACGTCGCCCACGGCATGTGGAGCACCGCGTAGACAAGGTGTCGCCAGGACACCCCGCTCCTCAGCACCGCGCCGACCCAGGACAGCAGGCCGCCCTTCCCGCGCACCGGCGCGGGATCCGCGACGTCCAGCTTCAGCAGTCCGCGCGCCCGCCCCCGCTCCACGGCACCGAAACCGCGGCACACCACCAGGCCGGCGGCGAGTATCGGAATGCCGACGAAGGTGATCAGCATGCCCAGGCCCAGCGACACCATGGTGATCGCGAAGCTGAACATCACCACGCTGATCGGCAGGCTCAGGAGCACATAGCCCAGCTCACGCCACGTACGCGCCTCGAAGGGCGTGCGCAGCGCCGTGGGGAAGAAATGCTTCGCCGGGGGGTAGCCCCCCGACCCGGTGCCGGGCCTGTGGTGGTCCCGCCTGTCCGGTCCGTATGCCGTGGCCATCAGTGGCGTCCGTCCGTTTCTTCTGAGCGGGGACTCCCCGCGGGCCGATACAACGGCTGATATCTCAAGACTGCTGTGCCGGCGGGTTCCGCACCATGAGGACGGTCTCCGTATCCGGCAGGGGGTTTTCCCCACCATCGGGAGACCCCGCCCGACGACCGGGTCACGCGGCGCCGACCCGCTCGGTCCCGGTGTCCGCGCGGTCGCGCCAGGGCAGCTCCGCGGTGACCGTGGTGGGGCCGCCCTCGGGGGAGTCCAGGACGAACAGCCCGTCGACCGCCCCCAGCCGCTCCGCCAGCCCCGACATGCCCGTACCGCCGTCGAGCCGGGCGCCGCCCGTCCCGTCGTCCCGGACCTGGAGCATCAGCCGGTCGCCGGACCGCCACACGTCGACCGACGCCGCGGCGGCGCGGCTGTGCTTGCTGACGTTCTGGAGCAGTTCGGAGACCGTGAAGTAGGCGATGCCCTCGATGGCCTCGGCGGGCCGGGCGGGCAGCTCCACCGACACGGTCACGGGGACGGTGCAGCGGGAGGCGATGGCGGAGAGTGCGGCGTCCAGTCCGCGGTCGGTGAGGACGGCGGGGTGGATGCCCCGGGCGAGGTCGCGGAGTTCCTGGAGGGCGACCTTGACCTCGCCGTGTGCCTCGTCGACCATGCGGGCCGCGGCTTCGGGGTCGTCGGTGAGCTTCTCCTTCGCCAGCCCCAGGCCCATGGCGAGGGCGACGAGGCGGGCCTGTGCGCCGTCGTGGAGGTCGCGTTCGATGCGGCGCAGGTCGGCGGCGGCCGTGTCCACGACCACACCCCGGTCCGACTCCAGCTCGGCGATCCTGCGCTCCAGCTCGTCGGAGGGCGAGAGCAGGGCCCGCACCATCGCCCGGTCCGCGTTCGTCAGACCGCGCGCGATGTACGGGAGTACCGGCCAGAGCACGAACAGACTCACCAGGGTCACGGCGAACGTCGCCACGCCCCACGGCAGCCGGATGAACGAATACAGCAACGCCCGCCAGCCCACCGGGTCCTTCAGCCCCGACCACAGCCAGGAGAAGAAGCCCTGGTCCCGACGGCTCCGCGCCATCGGGCTCGGCTCCTCGATCCGCACCCCGAGCATCCCCCGGGCCCGGCCGCGCTCGGCCCGGCCCAGACCGCGCGCACCCTGGAGTCCCAGGGCGAGGAGCGGCAGTCCGATCACCGTGACGGAGAGCCCGGCACCCACCCCGATCAGGAACACGGTGTACACGAACCCGGCGACGGCCATCGGCAGATTGGCCAGGAGATACGCGATCTCCTTCCACGTCCACCGGTCGAAGGCGAAGCGCGCGGGCGGCGGCCGGTCGTTGTCCGGCACGGAGGGGCTCATGGTCATACGACCAGCGTGCCGGGCCGGGCGCGCCCACGCCATGGGGTTCGTGGGTGGGGCCGGGTAGGGATAACCCCACCTCGCGTCGTGCCACCCCTGTCACCTCCTGTCCCACCCGATGTGCGACGGGGCTGCTTACCGTCTCTTTAACAGGGCCTAGACTCCCGTGCGTACAGACCGTCGAACAGGTTGAGGGAGCGAGGGACGGACGTGGCGGACGTGCCGGGACCGACCGTTCTCGCGTCGGACTACTTCCAGAGCTACTCAGTGGTCGGACTGCTCGCCCTGGTGGGCGTGCTGTTCGTCGCCGTCGCCTTCGGCGCCGGCCGGCTGCTGAGGCCCGTGGTCCCGACGCCGGAGAAACTCCTCACGTACGAGTGCGGCGTCGACCCCGTGGGGGAGGGCTGGGCCCACACCCAGGTTCGCTATTACGTGTACGCCTTCCTGTACGTGATCTTCGCCGTCGACTCGATCTTCCTGTTCCCGTGGGCGACGGTGTTCGCGGCCCCCGGATACGGGGCGACGACGCTGGTGGAGATGTTCATCTTCCTCGGTTTCCTGGCCGTGGGACTGCTCTACGCATGGAAGAAGGGCGTCCTCGAATGGGCGTGACGAGCCGGCCGAATCCCGAACCCCCCGTGTCGCTGCCCGACCCGACGCCGCTGCCCGAGCCGAAGAAGCTCGGCGTGCTGTCCCGGCTCGCGCCGGAGCCGATGAAGGTGGTCCTCAACTGGGGCCGCCGCTACAGCCTGTGGGTCTTCAACTTCGGACTCGCCTGCTGCGCCATCGAATTCATCGCCGCGTCCATGGCACGGCACGATTTCATCCGGCTCGGCGTCATCCCGTTCGCGCCCGGGCCCCGGCAGGCCGACCTGATGGTCGTGTCCGGCACGGTGACGGACAAGATGGCCCCGGCCGTGAAGCGGCTCTACGAGCAGATGCCCGAGCCGAAGTACGTCATCTCCTTCGGTGCCTGCTCCAACTGCGGTGGACCGTACTGGGATTCGTACTCCGTGACGAAGGGTGTCGACCAGATCATCCCCGTCGACGTCTACGTGCCCGGCTGCCCGCCCCGGCCCGAGGCGCTCCTCCAGGGCATCCTCAAGCTCCAGGAGAAGATCGCCCGCGAATCGCTCGCCGAGCGCTACGCCACCGAGGAAACGGCCCGCCCCTCGGCCGCGGCCCTGCGCAGCGGTCTCGTCGCGGCCCCGAAGACCCCGGGGGAGGAGCGGAAGTGACCGCCTCGGACACCTACGACCGGCTGCCCGACGGCGTCACCGACGTCTTCGGCGCGGAGGCCACCGCCGCGCACGCGTACGACCTGCTGACCGTCGACGTCCCCGCCGCATCCTGGACCACCGCCCTCGAAACGGCCCGCGACGAGCTGGGCTGCACCTACTTCGACTGGCTGAGCGCCGTCGACGAACCGGGCACCGGGTTCCGCGTCTGCGCCCATGTCGCGGCCCTCGGCGAAGGCACGGTCCGACGCCTGCTGCTCCGTACGACCGTCCCGCACGACGCGGCCACCCTGCCCACCGCCATCGGCGTCTACGCGGGCGCCGCGTGGCACGAGCGTGAGACGCACGAGATGTTCGGCATCACCTTCGAGGGCCACCCGCATCTGGTCCCCCTGTTGCTGCCCGAGAGCTTCGAGGGCCACCCGCTGCGCAAGGACTTCGTCCTCGCGGCCCGGGTCGCCAAGGCCTGGCCGGGGGCGAAGGAGCCGGGCGAGTCCGAACACGGCGGGCCCAAGCGGCGCACCATGCTGCCACCGGGCGTGCCCGATCCCAATGAGTGGGGCCCGCTCAAGGGGCAGCTCCCGCCCGCACCGGCCCGGCCGGCCCGAGGGGCGCGCGCGGCGGGTGCGGCAGGCGACCGCCCGGTGCGCCGGGCGCGCAGTGCGAGCGAGGGTTCGGCGGCGCAGCGACCTGCCACACCCCCGGACGCCGCAGGCGCTCCGGACGCGGCGGAAACCCCGCAGACGGCTCCGCCACGCCGCACCCGCAGTGCCTCCCAGGGCTCGGCGAGCCAGGCCACCGGCCCGGCGCCCACGCCTCCGGCAGGTACGACCGACGCCGGCACCGAGCAGGGCGGCGGCGACGCGGCACGCGCTAAGGGCGCGGCCGGCAGCGCGGACGCACCCTGGCACGACGCACGCCCCGCCTTCGACGACACCCCGGAACGGCCGGCACCGGAAGGGGAGACCCCGGAACGGCCGGCACCGGAAGGCGAGACCCCGGGACGGCCCGCGCCGCCGGAGCCCGAGCGGTCGGCGGAGCCGGACCAGCCGACCGAGCCTGCGCGGTCGGCTGAGCCCGCACCGGCACCCGAGCCTGAGCGGCCGTCAGGTCCAGGCCCGTCGGACGCCCCTGCGCAGGGTGACGCCGACCCCGCCGAGGACAGCGACACGGGCCCCGGCCCCGCCACTGAATCCGGGCCCGAGGACGGGCCCGAGCCCGGCCCCGGCCCCGCCACTGAATCCGGGCCCGAGGCCCAGCCCGAGCCCGATGCCGGGCCCGACTCGCCCCGAACCGACCGTTCCCCCGGTCCCGACCGACCCGCCGGAGGCGATACCGCGTGAACGACGTACTCGACGTCGCCCTCCGCCTCGTCATCGTCTTTGCCGTGTTCATGGTGGTCCCGCTCGTCGTGGGGCAGACGGAACACAAGGTGATGGCCCACATGCAGGGCCGCCTCGGCCCCATGTACGCGGGCGGGTTCCACGGCTGGGCCCAGCTCGTCGCGGACGGGGTGAAGTTCGCGCAGAAGGAAGACGTCGTACCGGCCGACGCGGACCGCCGCATCTTCCAGCTGGCCCCCGCCGTCGCCCTGCTCCCGTACCTCCTCGTGATCGTCGCCATCCCGATCGGTCCCAGCGAGGGAGCGGTCGGACAGGTCGTCGACGCGGGCATCTTCTTCGTGCTGGCCATCATGGGTGTCGGCGTGCTCGGCTCACTGATGGCGGGCTGGGCCTCGGCCAACAAGTTCTCCCTTCTCGGCGGTCTCCGCACCGCCGCGCAGCTGCTCGCCTACGAACTGCCGATGCTGCTCGCCGCCGCCTCCGTGGCCATGGCGGCCGGTACCGTCTCGCTCCCCGGCATCCTCAACGCCTTCGAGTGGTGGTGGCTGCCCTGGCAGATCGTCGGAGCCCTGGTCTTCTTCGTGGCGGGGCTGGCCGAACTCCAGCGTCCGCCCTTCGACATGCCGGTCGCCGACTCCGAGATCATCTTCGGTGCGTACACCGAGTACACGGGCCTCCGCTTCGCCCTGTTCCTGCTCGCCGAGTACGCCGGCATCGTCGTCCTGTGCGGTCTGACGACCGTCCTCTTCCTCGGCGGATGGCACGGACCGCTCGGCGCCGACGGGCTCGGCTGGGTCTGGACCCTGCTCAAGACCGGCCTTCTCGCGTTCGTCGTCATCTGGCTCCGGGTCACCTACCCCCGGCTGCGGGAGGACCAGCTGCAGAAGCTCGCCTGGACCACGCTCATCCCCCTCGCCCTCGCGCAGATCGCGCTCACCGGCATCGTGAAGGTGGCGATCAACTAGTGCCCCCGATCCCCGGCTCAGGCCTGGCCAAGGGTCTTGCCGTCACCCTGCGGACCATGACGAAGCGCACCGTCACCGCGCAGTACCCGGACGTCCAGCCCGAACTGCCGCCCCGCACCAGGGGTGTCATCGGACTGTTCGAGGAGAACTGCACGGTCTGCATGCTCTGCGCCCGTGAATGCCCCGACTGGTGCATCTACATCGACTCCCACAAGGAGACGGTGCCCCCGGCCGCCCCCGGTGGCCGCGAGCGCAGCCGCAACGTCCTGGACCGCTTCGCCATCGACTTCGCCCTCTGCATGTACTGCGGTATCTGCATCGAGGTGTGTCCTTTCGACGCGCTGTTCTGGTCGCCCGAGTTCGAGTACGCGGAGACGGACATCCACGAACTGACCCATGAGCGCGACAAGCTCCGCGACTGGATGTGGACCGTTCCCGAGCCGCCCGCGCTCGACCCCGGAGCCGAGGAGCCCAAGGAGATCGCCGCCGCCCGTAAGACGGCCGACAAGCTCCGGGCCCAGGAGGACCGCGAGGCGCAGGAATCCCGCGAGGCGCAGGAATCCGAGGAACCCCGGTCGGGCCGGGAAGCGGAACAGGAGGGGCAGGAGTGATCCTCTCGGCCACCGCCGGCCACCCCGGCTTCCTCTCACCGACCGGTGTCGAGATCGCGTTCCTCCTGGTCGGGCTCGCCACCTTCGGCGCAGCCCTCATCGCCGTCACGACCGAGCAACTCGTGCACGCCGCCCTCTGGCTCGTCGTGGCGCTCGGCGGCATAGCGGTGGAGTTCCTCCTGCTCACCGCCGAGTTCATCGCGTGGGTACAGGTCCTGATCTACGTCGGTTCCATCGTGGTCCTCCTCCTCTTCGGGCTGATGCTCACCAGAGCCCCCATCGGCCGTTCCCCGGACGCCGACTCGGGCAACCGCTGGATCGCCCTCGGCGCCTCCGTCGCCGCCGCGGGTGCCCTCGTCTGGGTCGTCGTGGACGCCTTCCGTACGACCTGGATCAATCTGGACGGCCCCGCCCAGGGCTCCACCAAGGCCTCCGGGGAATTCCTCTTCCGGCACTGGGTGCTCCCCTTCGAAGCGCTCTCCGTCCTGCTGCTCGCCGCTCTCGTGGGCGCGATCGTCCTGTCCCGCAAGGGCCGCCAGGGCCAGGAGGGCAGGCAGGACGGCCGGAGCACCCAGGACCGCCGGGGCACGCAGGACCGCCGGGGCGGGCCGCTCCGCGCCGAACGACCGGCCGTCAACCGGGAGGACAAGAGCTGATGCACCTCGCCTATCCCGCCGTCCTCGCCGTCCTCCTCTTCTGCACCGGGCTGTACGGGGTGCTCGCCCGCCGCAACGCGATCCTCGTCCTGATGTCCGTCGAGCTCATGCTCAACGCCGTCAACCTCAACCTGGTCGCCTTCGACGTCTGGCTCCGCGACGCACTCCACGCGGGGCAGGCGCTCACCCTCTTCACGATCGCCATCGCCGCGGCCGAGATCGGCATCGGCCTCGCGATCGTCCTGGCGGTCTACCGCAACCGCGGCAGCTCGGACATCGACCGTCTCCGCGACACCGCGGAGACCGACGACGCCGAAGTGCTCCCCGACGACGCCGACGCCGCCCGGGACACCACCGCAGACCAGGCCACTGCTCCGGCAGGGAAGGCAAAGAAGGCAGAGGCCACCGCGTGACCACCACGACCCTCGCCGTCCTCGTCCCCCTCCTCCCCTTCCTGGGGGCCGCCGCAGGACTGCTCCTGGGCCGGACCGCGCCGGGCTTCGTCCGCCCCCTCGCCGTCCTGCCGACCCTCGCCGCCGCGGTCCTGGCCGCCGTCGTCGCTTCACGCCAGGGTGGCGGCCGGCCCATCGACGCCTCGACCCAGCTGACCCCCACCGGCTCGGTCCCGGTCGACCTGGCCCTGCACCTGGACGGCTTCGCCGTCCTCGTCGCCGTCCTCGTCGGGCTCGTCGCCACCTGTGTGCAGATCTACTCGACGGCGTATCTCAAGGACGACGCCCGCTACCCCTCGTACGCGGCCCTCGTCTCCCTCTTCACCTCCGCGATGCTGCTCGTCGTCTACTCCGGCGACCTCATGGTGCTCCTGGTCGGCTGGGAGATCATGGGCATCTGCTCGTACTTCCTCGTCGGGCACTACTGGGAGACCCCCGAGGCGCGCGCGGCCTCCCTCAAGGCCTTCCTCGTCACCAAGCTCGGCGACGTGCCCTTCCTCATCGGCCTGTTCGCGCTCGCCGCGGACACCGGCACGTTCCGCATCACCGGCATCCTGGCCGCCGTCGGCAACGGCGGGCTCGACCACCCCACCCTCATCGCCCTGCTGCTCCTCGCCGGTGTCGCGGGCAAGTCCGCGCAGTTCCCGCTGCACACCTGGCTGCCCGACGCGATGGCCGGCCCCACCCCCGTCTCCGCGCTCATCCACGCCGCGACGATGGTCGCCGCCGGTATCTACTTCGTGGCCCGGCTCCTCCCCGTCTTCGCCGCCTCAGGCGCCGCCCTCGTCGTCCTCGCCGTGATGGCGGCGATCACGATGATCGGCTCCGGACTCGCCGCACTCGCACAGGACGACATCAAGCGCGTCCTCGCCTACTCGACCATCGGCCAGCTGGGCTACATGTCCGGCGCCCTGGCCGTCGGCGACCGCGGGGCCGCCGTCTTCCACCTCATCTCGCACGGTGCGTTCAAGGCCGTCCTCTTCCTCGCGGCGGGCGTCGTCATCCACGCGGCGGGTACCAACTCACTCGCCGCCATGTCCCGCATGGGCGGGCTGACGAAGCGCATCCCCGACGCCTACTGGACGATGACCGTCGCCCTCCTCGCGCTGGCCGCCATCCCCCCGTTCGCCGGCTTCTTCTCCAAGGAAGCCGTCCTCGTCGCCGCCGAGCACACCGCTTTCGGAGACCGGGACGTCGCCCCGGCAGCGGCCGGCTGGACGATCCTCGTCGCCGGACTCGTCGCCGCGGTCCTCACCGCCGCCTACGCCACCCGGCTGTGGCTCCTGGCCTTCCGCGGGCGCGGCCCCGAGGTCGCCGACCACGGCAGGCAGCCCGTCGCGATGACCTCCGTCCTCTGGGTCCTGGCCGTCCCCACCATCGCGTTCGGTCTCGCCGCCGGTGTCCTCGTCGACTGGTTCGACGGACACAGCCTCGCCCCCTCCCTCACGACCGCCGTCCTCTCCACCGGCGTCGGACTCGTCGGCGGGCTCGTCACCTACGGGGCATGGCGCCACACCACGGCGCTCGCCGACCGTCCCCCGGTCGGCGCCGTCGCCGCCCACCCCGACGCCGAACCCGCCCTCGTGGAGGTCGAGGCGATCGCCTCGCACACCGCGGCGTACGGCACCATCGCGGGCGCCCCGGACCCGTCGGACCCCGGCAGGCTCCTGCTGGGCCCGCTGCACCGCCACGCGGTCACCGGCTTCCACCTCGACGCCCTGTACACGGCACTGTTCGTCCGTCCCACGAGGGCCGCCGCACGGCTCGTCCGCTTCCTGGACCGTGAGGTGGTCGACACCTACGTACGCGGCTCGGGCAGCATCGCCCGCGGACTCGGCACCGTGATCCGCCGCGCCCAGACCGGCAACGTGCAGACCTACCTCGGCGCGCTCCTCGCCGGAACCCTTGTCCTGGCGATCGCCGCCGTCGTCTTTGCCAACGTCTACGCCGGGGCGTGAGCCGTGTTCGATATCAGCGCATCCGTGATGCAGTTCCTTCTGGCGTTCATCGTCGTCGCCCCGCTCCTCGGCGCGGCCGCCGCGCTCCTGCCCGCCCCTCCCGGGCTCAAGGGCAGGAACCCCGACCAGGCCGTGCTCCGCCACGGCGTGACCGTCACGGGCGCCGTGCTCCTCGCCGCGCTCGTCCTCGCCGCGGGATTCGACCACGACCACCCGTCGAAGATGCAGGCCACCACGGACATCAGCTGGATCCCGGCACTCGACGTCCGGATCCACCTCGGCACCGACGGCATCTCGCTCCCCCTCCTCGTGCTGACCGCGCTGCTGACCTTCCTCTGCGCGCTCTACAGCTACTTCAAGCTCCCCGCAGGCCCCTCCCCGAAGGCCTTCGTCGCTCTCGTGCTCGTCCTCGAGTCGGGCACCCTCGCGACCTTCGCCGTCCTCGACCTGCTGCTGTTCTTCCTGGCCTTCGAGATGGTCCTCATCCCGATGTACTTCCTCATCGCCCGCTGGGGCGGCGACCGGAAGCAGCCCGCCGCCTGGAAGTTCATCCTCTACACGCTGCTCGGATCCGTGATCATGCTGCTGGGGCTGCTCCTCATCGGACTGAAGAGCGGCACTTTCGACATGGTGGCACTCGCCACTGACAACGGCCGCGGCCTCACCACATCGGTGCAGGTCATCGCCGTACTGGCCGTCGGGATCGGCCTGGCCGTGAAGACCCCGATGTGGCCCCTGCACAGCTGGCTGCCCGACGCCCACACCGCGGCCCCGACCGTGGGCTCCGTCCTCCTCGCCGGCGTCCTGCTGAAGATGGGCACGTACGGGTTCGTCCGCATCCTGCTCCCCGTCACACCCGACGGGATGCAGACCTTCGCGCCGTATCTCGCGGCGTTCGCGGTCGTCGGGATCATCTACGGCTCCCTCGCCTGCCTCGCCCTCGCCCGCCCCGGCGCCAAGGGCGACCTGAAGCGCCTGATCGCCTACTCCTCCGTGGGCCACATGGGTTTCGTGCTCCTCGGCATCGCGACCATGACCCCCACCGGGGTGAACGGCGCGCTCTTCGCGAACATCGCCCACGGACTCATCACCGGCCTGCTGTTCTTCCTGGTCGGCGCCATCAAGGACCGCTACGGCACGGCGGACCTCGACACCCTGTCCGGGGCCACCGGGGCGGCTCTCTACGGCCGTGCGCCCCGGCTCGGCGGCCTCCTCGCCTTCGCGGCCGTCGCCTCGCTCGGGCTGCCCGGCCTCGCCGGATTCTGGGGCGAGATGCTCACGCTGTTCGGCGCCTTCGACCCCGCCGACGGGCTCAGCCGCCCCGCCTTCCTCACCTTCATGTCCATCGGTGCCCTCGGCACCCTGCTCACGGCCGCGTACATGCTGATCGTCGTACGCCGCGTCTGCATGGGCGAGCACCGTGAGCAGCCGCACCCGGTCGCCGACATCCAGCGCTACGAATTCGCCGCCTGGACCCCGCTCGCCGCCCTGACCGTCCTCGCCGGACTCTGGCCCGCCGTCCTCCTCGGCCTCACCGACCCGGCCGTGCAGAAGCTCCTCGCAGGAGGCAAGTCGTGACCGTGGCAGCCGACAGCGCAACCGGGGCGGCGAGCCTCGTCCAGTCCGTCGACTGGCTCGCGATCGCACCCCCCGTCATCGCGGCGTCCGTGGCCCTGCTCGTCCTCGTCGCCGACCTCTTCGTCGGCGAGCGGCACAAGCCGCTCCTGGGCTACGGAGCCATCGCCGGGCTCGTCGCCGCGCTCGCCGTGCTCGTCCCGCTGCGCGCCGGAGACCGCTCCACCTTCTGCCTCACCGGCGGGACCCAGGCCTGCAGCTACACCGCCGACCACTTCGCGCTCGTCATCCAGGCACTCGTGCTCGGCGGAGCGCTGCTCACCGCGCTGCTCTCGGTCGGCGACACCCGCAGGCTCCCCGCGGGCGAATTCTGGTTCCTGCTGCTGTCCTCCGCCGCGGGTGCCGCGCTGCTGCCCGCCGCCCGGGACCTCGCCACCCTCGTCGTCGCCCTCGAAGTCGCCTCGCTCCCCGCGTTCGCCCTCGTCGGCATCAAGCGCGGCGACCGTCGCTCCTCCGAAGCGGCCCTGAAGTTCTTCCTCTCCTCCGTCGTCGCCACCGCCGTCATGCTCCTGGGCGTCAGCTTCGTCTACGCGACCACCGGCACGATGCACCTCACGGAGATCGCCGCCCGCCTCGACGACGTACCCGGCAGGTTCTCCACCCTCGCCGAAACAGGCGTCGTCCTCACCCTCGTCGGCTTCGCCTTCAAGACGGCCGCCGCGCCGTTCCACTTCTGGGTCCCCGACACCTACGTGGGAGCTCCGCTCCCCATCGCCGCCTACCTCTCGGTCGTCGGCAAGGCGGTCGGCTTCTCCGGCCTCATCCTCGTCACGGTGATCGGCTTCCCGTCGTACGCAGACGTGTGGGGTCCCGCGCTGGCCGTCCTCGCCGCGCTCACCATGACCATCGGAAACCTCGCCGCACTCCGGCAGAACGCCACCCGCGCCCGGAGCGCCGTACGCCTCCTCGCCTGGTCGTCCGTCGGCCAGGCCGGCTACCTCCTCGTCCCGATCGCCGCCGCCGCGTACTCCAGCGACGAGCAGATCGGCTCCACCGTCGCCTACGCCCTGATGTACGCCGTGGTGAACCTCGGGGCCTTCGCGGTCGCCGCCCTCGTCGCCCGCACCCGCCCCGGCAACCGCCTCAGCGACTACCGCGGCCTGTACGCCACCCGCCCCCTGGCCGCACTCGCCATGGGCTTCTTCCTGCTCTGCCTGGCGGGCCTGCCGCCGGGCATCATCGGCCTCTTCGCCAAGGTCACGGTCTTCTCCGCGGCCGTCGACGCCGGGCTCGGCTGGCTCGCCGTCGTCATGGCCGTCAATGTGGTGATCGCGCTCTACTACTACCTCCGGTGGACCGCCGCGCTCTTCAGGGCCCCGGAGGCGGACACGGCGGCCGAGGCGGCGCCCACGGCACCCGAGCACAGGATCCCCGGCCCGCTCACCCTGGCGATCGCCCTCACCGCAGTAGCCGGAATCACACTCTCCGGTGCTCCCCAGCTCATCCTCCGCTTCGCCGCCGTCAGCCTCTTCTGACCGGCGGTGACCGGCTTGCCCGTGGAGCCACGCACAGGGCATGGTCATGCGTGCACGAGTCACGTAACAGAGCACGCAAGACGAGCACGCAAGAAGAGCACAGAGGAGCCAGAGCGGTGCTGAACGGGTTCAAGGACTTCATCCTCCGCGGGAACGTCATCTCCATGGCCATCGGCCTCGCCGTGGGAGCCGCCTTCACCGCCGTGGTCACCGGCTTCAGCAACGCGTTCATCGTGCCGCTGATCGGCCTCTTCACCCGCGGAACCGGAGACTTCAGCAAGGCCTCCTACTCCGTCGACGGCGTGACGTTCCCGTACGGACTCTTCGTCAGCGCCGCCATCGCCTTCCTCATCACCGCCGCGGTCCTCTACTTCCTGGTCGTCCTGCCCATGGCCAAGGTCCAGAACCGCTTCACGGCGAAGGAGGAGGAGCAGAAGGCCGACATCAAGGCCGCCCTGCGCGACTGCCCCCGCTGCTTCACCGAGATTCCCGCCATCGCCACCCGCTGCGCCCACTGCACCAGCGATGTCGAGCCGGACGCGGAAGCCCGCTCGCTCGCAGGACTCCCCGCGCAGCGCTGACCCGCCGCCGCGGGCCGTCACCGGCCAGCGGCAGGAAGACCACCCGTACGGCCCAGGGGCGGATCCACCCGGATCCGCCCCTTCTGCCTGTGCCCCCGGCCACCTCGCACAAGGGAACTAGCTTCCTTCGCCTCGCGTTGACCAGTACGGGAGGCTCCACTGGGAAGTGGAGCACCACCGAGCAAGGGTTCCCCTGCTGCACCACTTAGGAGGGCGTACCGTGCACCGCCGGCACAACGGGCTGAAAACCGCTGTACTCCTCGGGGGCCTCTCGGCCCTCATCATCGTCATCGGCAGCTTCTTCGGACGGACCGGCCTGATCGTGGCCCTCCTCGTCGCGCTCGCCACCAACGCCTACGCGTACTGGAACAGCGACAAGCTCGCCCTGCGCGCCATGAGGGCACGCCCGGTCAGCGAATTCGAGGCGCCGCAGCTCTACCGCACCGTCCGCGAGCTCTCGACCGCGGCCCGCCAGCCCATGCCCCGGCTCTACATCTCCCCGACCCAGGCGCCCAACGCCTTCGCCACGGGCCGCAACCCGCGCAACGCCGCCGTGTGCTGCACCGAGGGGATCCTCCAGATCCTCGACGAGCGCGAACTGCGCGGCGTCCTCGGCCACGAGCTGAGCCATGTCTACAACCGTGACATCCTGATCTCGTCCGTCGCCGGCGCCCTCGCCTCGGTCGTCATGTTCCTGGTCAACTTCGCATGGCTCATCCCCGTGGGCCGGTCCGACGACGACGAGGGACCCGGCATCCTCGGGATGCTCCTGATCATGATCCTCGGCCCGCTCGCAGCCTCCGTGATCCAGCTCGCCGTGAGCCGTTCCCGTGAGTACCAGGCCGACGCGTCCGGGGCTCAGCTCACCGGTGACCCGCTCGCCCTGGCGTCCGCCCTGCGCAAGCTCGACGCCGGGACCAAACAGCTTCCGCTCCCACCCGAACCACGGATCGAGACCGCGAGTCACATGATGATCGCGAACCCGTTCCGTCCCGGCCAGGGCATGTCCAAGATGTTCTCCACCCACCCGCCCATGGCCGATCGCATCGCCCGACTCGAGCAGATGGCAGGGTATCGACCGTGAAGACAATCCTGAACGTCATATGGCTGGTCCTGTGCGGACTCTGGATGTTCCTCGGCTACATAGCCGCGGGTCTCCTGCTCTGCATCACGATCATCGGCATCCCCTTCGGCGTGGCCGCGTTCCGTATCGGCGTCTACGCCCTCTGGCCCTTCGGCTACACCGTCGTCGACCGTCACGACGCCGGAGGCGGCTCCCTCATCGGCAACGTCCTCTGGGTGATCCTGGCGGGCTGGTGGCTCGCGCTCGGCCACATCTTCACCGGCATCGCCCTGTGCGTGACGATCATCGGCATCCCGCTGGGCATCGCGAACTTCAAGCTCATCCCGGTCTCGCTGATGCCCTTCGGCAAGGAGATCGTCCGCACGGACGAGCCGTTCGCCACCCGCTAGCCGAGCGGCCCGGCCGGCAACCGTACCCGTCCCCGCAGGCGTCCTGGCTTGCAGGAACAAGTGACGGGTAGGAACGCGAACATGAGCATCATCAGTTGGATCATCCTCGGGCTGCTGGCCGGCGCGATAGCCAAGTTTCTCCTGCCGGGCCGCGACCCCGGCGGCATCATCGGCACGACTCTCATCGGCATCGTGGGCGCTTTCCTCGGTGGCTGGCTGTCGTCCCGCTTCCTCGACCGCCCCATCAGCACGGACTTCTACGACACGGCCACCTGGGTCGCGGCCATCGCCGGATCCCTCGTCCTGCTGATCGCCTACCGGCTGCTCTTCGGCAACTCCCGCGACCGCCGCTGACCGCGCCAGCCACAGCCCCGCGGATACGGCAACGGGGCGGGCCGTGCCCTAGGCACGCCCCGCCCCGCCCGCGACCCGCTGCACACGGCAGCGAACCGTCTAGCGGTAGTTGGCGAACTGCACCGCGAAGTCGAGGTCCTTGCCCTTGATCAGCGCCTGCACCTCCTGCAGGTCGTCCCGGCTCTTGGAGCTGACGCGCAGCTCGTCGCCCTGGACCAGCGCCTTGACGCCCTTCGGGCCCTCATCGCGGATGATCTTCGCCACCTTCTTGGCGTTCTCCTGGGAGATGCCCTCCTCGATCGTGGCGAAGATCTTGTACTCCTTGCCGGAAAGCTGCGGCTCACCCGCGTCCAGCGACTTCAGGGAGATCCCGCGCTTGATCAGCTTGGACTGGAAGATGTCGAGGATCGCCTTGACCCGCTCCTCGCCGTTCGCCTCCATCAGGATCTTCTCGCCGGACCAGGAGATCGACGCGCCCGTTCCCTTGAAGTCGTAGCGCTGGGAGATCTCCTTGGCGGCCTGGTTGAGGGCGTTGTCGACCTCCTGCCGCTCGACCTTCGAGACGATGTCGAAACTGGAGTCGGCCATGACGTGTGGCTCCTTGCGTCGTATGCGTTGGGGTACGGCACAAAGCCTAGCCACCCTCGCCCGCGCCCGGCGCTGATCAACCGGGTGGCGTAGCACCCCTGGGTATCAGGTATCGTTTACGTCGTCGCCAAGGAGCCCCCAACCGGGATCCGAGGCGTCGTTCCAGGCGGTGTGCCCGAGTGGCCAAAGGGAGCAGACTGTAAATCTGCCGGCTCAGCCTACCCAGGTTCGAACCCTGGCGCCGCCACAGGACGGGAAACCCCGTCCGACCTGATTGAACACCAGGTCGGGCGGGGTTTTTGCATGTGTGCAAGTTGGACCGCAGAGCGTGCCGATCGGCCCGCATATCCCACGCTGTCTCACCCGAATCCCACCCTGATCAAGGTGTGCCACCCCAGGCGTCCCCCGGGGATGCGGGGCTCACTCCGGTTCGTTCCACTCCCGCAGCGCCGCGTCGATCCGGTCGTTGGCCCGCTGCTGGGTCTGGGCGGGCACCTGCGCGTAGACCTGGAAGAGGACGGCGACGGTGTGGCCGGCCCGCCCCGCGCACTCCGTGGGGTCCACTCCGGAGCTGAGCCAGAAGGAGACGCCTAAGCGCTTGGCCGGCAGGTTCGAGTCCTGCCGGGGGCGCACAACTCGCGCAGCGTGAGGCCCTCCCTCGGGAGGGCCCTTTTGCGGGTCACCGCGCCGTGACGAGGGCGACATAGCGAACGCGTAAGTGCCGGACCGCCCCCAGGTCACGGTGGGGAGGGCCCGGCACTGCCCGGCTTCAGGGGCGGTCAGCGATTCACTTCGGCTCGACCGGCGGGCACGTGCCCGTGTCCTCTCCGATGGAGTTGATCTCGGCGTTGGGCCGCGGGTCGCCCGCGTAGTTGAGCTGGTCCGTGCACTTCACGTCGGACGGCGACTTCTGGACCGGCGGGCACGTGCCCGTGTCTTCCCCGATGGAGTTGATCTCGGCGTTGGGCCGCGGGTCGCCCGCGTAGTCGAGCTGGTCCGTGCACTTCACGTCGGACGGCGACTTCTGGACCGGCGGGCACGTGCCCGTGTCTTCCCCGATGGAGTTGATCTCGGCGTTGGATCGCGGGTCGCCCGCGTAGTTGAGCTGGTCCGTACACTTCACGTCGGACTGGGTGGGCGTGCCCGACGCCTTGCTCTCCGCGGTGTCGGACTGGGGAGTGCCCGCGGCCGCCGCGGATGAGCTGCTCGCGGCCGCCGTGGATGAGGTGCCCGCGGCAGAGGACGCGGTGTCGGCGCCGCCGTTGCTGCATGCCGTCAGCGCCAGGCTGAGGGCCACCGCGGCCATGGTCATTACCGAGATCTTCCGAGTGCGCATGCTGGTGTCTGTCCTCTGCGTGGGGCTGTCGCCCCTGGTGAGCGGGCGAGCGAGTGAGCTGGGCGGCTGGTCGTCCGTGTGGCTTTCTTCCCTCCAGGACAGTCGGTGAGGTTGCGCCAGTTGCCTCTTGATCGCGCTCAGGACACGTTCGTGACATGACAGTGGCCGCACCGTGAAGTCAGCCGCCTCGGGGTTTCGATGAGCAGCTCGCGCCAGCACGGTGACCGGATGACCGCCGATCAGGGAGTTGCGGGTCACCTTCGGCTGCGCGGAGCCTGGGCGCATCGCTCGTTTCCGGCGCGAGGTGTTGGGGGTACGTCGTATCGCCGCCACCGCAAAACTGCGCCACGTAAGGCGACGTCGGACGCTCCCGGCATTGTTCTCAGTCGGTACGAGATGGGCGATGCACTTCTGGTGCCCGGTCAGCCGGGCAAGTGCGAGCCCTCTTGCGTTGCCTGGTGCTGATCTCGCCGAGTCTCGCGCGACCGACGTGCCCGGGTGGGCGTGGGGTGGTGTGCGGGGCTGCCCCGTCGGGGCGCGCAGGCATCTGGGGAGAGAGCGCGTACGGGTCAGGGTCGTTCGAAGAACTGGAGCACCCCTCCGACGAAGAAGCAGAGCGCGCCCGTGAGGGTGCCCCAGTTGGCGATGTCGATGTTCAGGACGCTTCCCGTGGCGGGGCGGGTGAAGTCGGCCAGTGCCGAACCCATGAAGAGCACCGACCCGAGTTGGTTGACCGCGACGATCCACCAGCCGAGATCACGTGGAAGTACGCCCGGCCGGCCGTGGCAGACCTCAACCAGGGCCAAGTGCCCCGAGATGAGGAACAGAGTGCACCCGATCAGGTCAGGGGTCCAGACCAGCCTGTTCTCCTGCTGCACCGAGAGCCCTTGCAACAGGGAGCCGACCAGATTGACGCCGAACACCAGCGTTCCCACGAACAGCAGGAAGGTGCTCAGCCAGTCGATCCGGCCGGGCTCGTAGCTCCACCAACTCCAGCGTCGAGTGGCAAGCCCCCCGGTTCCGCTGTCGCGGCGCGGAGCGTTGACCGACTGGAGCAAGGACGCGTAGCCGCCCGTGTTGAAGAACAGGCCGCCGGCGAAGTAGATCCAGGCACCCGTCGCGTCCCCCGTGTCGAACTGGGCAACTGCGGCCCCGAAGACGAACAGGCCTCCACCGACGGCGAACGCACCCGCGCCGAGGGTGTTCAGCCTGCGGAGACGAGCCACCGACACGGTGTCCGCGCTTCTGGAACGGGACTTCGGCTCGCCCGCGCCCCGCACGGTGAGGCGGCCGCGCTTGCGTGCCGCTCGTGACTCCCAGACAGCGGTGCTTCCGTCGCTGAGGCGCCACGTCAGCCGGGTGGTGAACGGGCCTGCGGCCTCGGCGGTCTCCTCGGTTCGGCTCACCCGGCGACTCTAGCCTTTTGATGTGCATTCATCCCGATTGCGATTCCTGCCTGCTGCCCCGAGCGGGCTCGGACGAACCGTCGAGGAATCGGCTATGAGCCGAGCGGGTCGGAGGCAGGAGCAGGGTGGGGGATTTCCAGGCGAAGCACGAGTGCGCGCAGGGCGCGGAGCTCGGAGTCCAGGGCCCGCGCGCCCTCGCGTGTGAGGGTGATCCAGGTCCGGGGGCGTCGGCCGGCGTAGCCCTTCTCCACGGAGATCAGGCCGGATTCCTCCAGCACCCGCAGATGTCGTGAGAGGTTGCCGTCGGTGACGGCCAAGTGCTTCTTCAGGAAGCCGAACTCGACCCGGTCGGCCTCTCTGGCGATCGCGAGGATGCCGAGCCGCACACGTTGATGGACTGTGTCGTCCAGCGACCGGGTGGGATGGAGTTCCTCCAGTTCATCCCCCTTGGTGGCCGAGCCCTCAGCACTCATGCGGCAACCGTACGCGCATCTGTGGTGGCGGCCGCGGCTCGACGGCGGGTCACAGCCCATTCCGCCGAGCCCGCGAGGAGCAGGACGGCGGCGAGCAGCAGCGCCTTGGCCTGTGGTCCGTCCGTCCAGCCGGGGTCGACGGGGTGCTGCCAGGGGAGCCAGCCGCTGCCCCAGGAGGCGCCGAGGTAGCCGGTGAGCAGCAGCGCGTGAGCGGTGCCGGCGGCTGCGGCGATCCAGCTGCGTTCTGTCAGCCCGAGTGCGACGAGTCCGATACCGATGAGGTACCACGGTGAGGCGTAGCTGTTCTCCAGCACCACGACCTCCCACGGCTGGTCCCTGCCGAACAGCAGCGCCAGCAAGGCGGCCGCTATTACGGCGGTGGCTGTCACGGTGGAGCGGATCCACAGCCTGCGGCGGGGGACGAGACCCCGGGACTCGCCTCGCACGCGGTACCAGCGAGCGACGGCGAACCACGCCAGGGGGAGAAGCCCGAACCACACGCCCCATGCCACGAAACGCAGAGCAGAACCGTCGAACTCGCCCTGCAGGCAGGGGGATCCAGGTTCGTGGACGACGCACAGGCCGGTCAGCTCGGCGTACGCGAAGGCCGGATAGGAGCCGATGCTGCGGCCATGGGCGCCGAAGTTGAAGGCGTACCGGGCGATCGGAGCGGCCGCCAGTGCGAGCAGCCCGAACACGAGAAGGGATATCCAGGAGCCGTTCAGTTGCGCGCGGGTCCGGGCCCGCAGGCCCTCTGTCGCAGCCAGCAGGCCAGCCGCGTGTGCCCTCGGTTGCTGTCCTGCGCTGTCTGTCGACGGTGTTCCCACGATGTCCCCCTTGCGGTCGCGCTTCGGCAGCGCCGGCCGACGGCGGCCGTTCGGCCGCCCTCCCGAATCACTTTGCGATGCAAAGTGCATGGTGGTCAAGAGTTATTTGTCGAACAGTCAGCTCCGGCCCGAGCCCTGGCTCAGCCGGACGCAACGGAACGAACGGCACGGAGGAAGGGAGCTGAGGACGGAACGGACGAACGGAGCGAGCCCTGATCAGCGGGAACGCTGCCTGCTGGTCCGTCGGGCAGGCTCGTCTCCGGTTCCGGACGGGCGCCGCAGCAGGTAGACCCCGGCGCACGTGACCAGGACAGCCATGCAGGCGATGAAGACCAGCCCCGCGTCCTGGAGGCCGATGTGGACCGAGAGGACGCCCACGCCGATCACCGGCAGCGAGATGCCCGCGTACGCCACCACGAACAGCGTCGAGATCACCGCCGCCCGCCGGTCCGAGGGTGACGCCGCGGCCACCTGGGACAGGGCTGCCCGGAAGGCCAGGCCCTGGCCTCCGCCGCCGAGGAGTGCGCTGAGCACGACCAGGGGCAGCAGTTGCCACCACAACGCGGCCGCGAGCAGTGCCAGTCCGCCGAGGAGGCCCGCGCAGCCCAGCGGCAGTGACCGCCGCTCGCCGATCCGGCCGACCGCCGACTGCCCGGCGATCGAGGCGAAGAAGGCCAGCGCGACGATCAGCCCGCTCACGGCATGGTTGTCCACGTCCAGGAACTGGGAGAGGAACGCCGGGCTGACGGAGGTGAACACCCCGAACAGCGCGAACCCCACGAAGGAGGCGAGCGCCGCAGGCCTGAACACCGCCCGGACCTCGGGCGGAAGCCCGGGCCGCTGGGGGCGGACCGTGCCCAGGGGCCGCCGCTCGCCCACGGTCTCCTTCAGGCCGAGCAGGACGACAGCCGAAACGGCCAGCAGTGCCAGGTGCACGACGAAGGGCAGGTACAGCGGCCAGGGGGCGTACTGCGCGAGGACACCGGCGAGCAGCGGCCCGCAGCCCAGGCCGCCCATGTTGGCCGCCGTCGCGACGAACGAGGCCCTGGAGGAGCCCTTACCGGGCGCCAGTTCCATGACGTACGCGGTGGCCGCCCCGGTGAACAGTCCGGCCGACAGACCCGACAGGAGCCGCCCCGCGTAGAGCCAGCCCAGTGCGGTGGCGCACAGGAAGCAGACGGCGCTCGCCGCCGCGCAGCCCAGGCCCCACAGCAGCACAGGGCGTCTGCCCACCGCGTCGGAGGCGTTTCCCGCCAGCAGCAGCACCCCGATGACGCCGAAGGCGTACACGGCGTACACCACGGTCACCGTCAGCTCGGAGAACCCGAGCTTGTCCTGGTACAGGCTGTAGAGAGGGGTCGGCAGGGTGGTCCCGGCCATGCACACGGCGAACACCGCCCCGCTGAGAAAGCAGGGGAGCCAACCTCGGCGATCAAGGCCACCGTCCATGCCCCGACGCTATCCCGCGGGTGCCCCGGCAGGCCGGAACGCCTCGCGCCGCGGGTGCCGGACGGCCCCCTCGCCGCTCTGTCGGCCGCACTTCTGTTCCCCGGACTCTGTCCCCCCGGACGGGCGGGAGAGCGGCGGTCACCTGGTGCGGCTACGACTCCAGGTACCTCAGGACCGCCAGGATCCGCCGGCTGTGACCGGTGGTGTGCGACAGCTCCAGCTTGTCGAAGATCGCGTTGAGATTCTTCTCCACCGCACTCACGGAGATGTGCAGTTGCTTCGCGATCGCCGTGTTGGTGAGCCCCTGGGCCAGGGGTTCGAGAACACTGCGTTCGCGAGGTGTGAGGCGGGCCAGGGGGTCCCCGTGCGTGGAGCGGATGACCAGCTGCCGGACCACCTCGGGATCGATGGCGGCGCCACCCGACTGAATACGCTCCAGTGCCTCCAGGAACTCCTCGACCTGGGCGACCCGGTCCTTGAGGAGATACCCCACCCGTTCCGCGCTGGAGGCCAGCAACTGGGCCGCGTAGTGGCGTTCGATGTGCTGGGACAGCACGAGTACGCCGGTCTCCGGCCATCGCTCGCGGATCTCCAGTGCCGCGCGCAGCCCTTCGGTGGTGTGCGTCGGAGGCATCCGGATGTCGAGGACGACGATGTCAGGCCGCCGCGTCTCCATCTCCTTCAGCAGGGACACCGCGTCACCGAAGGAGGCCAGGACGTCGTGGCCCTCCTCGACGAGGAGCCGGACCAGGCCCTCCCGCAGCAGGGCCGAGTCCTCGGCGAGCATCAGGCGCATGGAAGCTCCGCGGTAACCATGGTGGGTCCCCCCTCGGGGCTGTCGATGTACAGGGTGCCGTCCAACGCCTCCACCCGGCTGCGCAGGCCGCTCAGCCCGATGCCAGCAGGGTTCGCGCCGCCCTTGCCGTTGTCCTGCACGCACACGGTGAGCACCCTGTCGTCGAGCACCACGTGCACCGAGACGGCCGTGGCGCGGGAATGCTTGGCCGCGTTGGTCACGGACTCCGACACCACGAAGTACGCGGCGGTCTCCACCGGTCGTGGCAGCGGCCCGCGGACGGCGAACTCCGTACGGACGGGGATGCCGCACCGGTCGGACACCCCTCCGAGCGCCTCCTCCAGCCCCAGGCTGTCGAGCCCCGACGGATAGACCCGCCAGGCCACTTCGCGCAGTTCCGCGAGCACGTCCCTCGACTCCTGGTGCGCCTGGTGCAGCAGAGCGCCCGACTGCTCGGGGTCACGCCCCCTGCGTGCCCGGCCGAGCAGCATGGCCAAAGCAACCAGACGCTGCTGGATTCCGTCATGGATGTCCCGCTCGATGCGACGGCGTTCGGCGTCCACCGCTTGCACGACGGCCGCCCGGCTGCTGGCCAGTTCGTCGATGCGCCGGCGCAACAGCTCCTGCTCGGAGGGGCCGAAGCACTCGCGGGCGAGCCGGGAGTCCAGGGCGAGGAGCGAGCGGAGTCCCTGGAGGTCGAGGAAGAGCAGCACACCGCCGAGGAGCATCTGGATCAGCAGTTCGTCCCACCGGAGCGATCCCTGGACGGCCCCCCTCAGCAGCAGCACCGCCAGGACGACACCGAAGCCCAGCAGCCCGAGCACGAGACCACACATCAGCCCGGTGCAACTGCGGACCGCCAGGTAGCGGAGGATCTTCCGGTCGGACGCCCCGTAGTGCTCCGGGAAGCGGTCGCCGAAGAAGAGCGACCTCCGGCTCCACTCCAGTCCCGTGAGCCTTCGGGCTCCGGACATGAGGATGCCGAGGGCGCCGGCCCGGGTGCGCGGCCACAGCAGGAAGGGGCCGAGAGCGGTGCCGGCCAGAAGGAAGCAGAGGAATCCGGCCAGGGCGGTCGCACAGCCGAGGAGCGCACCCAGCCCCCGGCGTAACCACGGGAGTGTCCGGCCGGCCCCGGCGGCGTCCGCTCCGGAGCCGTACTGCCCTGGATGGCCGGGGACGCGAGGGGTGGTGACGCCTGGGCGGTTCCCCTGCACGAAGGCGGAGCCTGGTGCGGCCGCGGGGACGCAGCAAGATCGCTGCGCCTGTCCGGGAGGCGGGGCCGTGGTCCGTGGGTGCTCGGCGCAGGTCATGAACTGCGCCGGTGCTGCGCGCGGTCGGCGCCGCGCAGTCGCAGGACCACGTACGTCGCGACGGCCACGACCACCAGGACCAGCACGGCCTTGGAAGCGAACCCGACGTAGGTCTCCACAGTCTCCCAGCGGTCGCCCAGCCAGTAACCGGCCATCACCAGCAGCGAGTTCCAGATGAGGCTGCCGAGTGTGGTCAGCAGGATGAAGACGTGCAGAGGCATGCGCTCCACGCCGGCGGGGACGGAGATGAGGCTACGGAAGATCGGCACCATGCGGCCGAAGAAGACCGCCTTGGTGCCGTGCTTCGCGAACCACTCCTCCGTGCGCACCAGATCGGAGGCCTTCACCAGCGGCAGCTTCCCCCAGATGGTGTGCATGCGGTCACGGCCGAAGGACACGCCGATCCAGTAGAGGACCACGGCTCCCACGACCGAACCGAGCGTGGTCCAGAACAACGCCGAAGCCAGGCTGAGGACTCCCTGCCCGGCGGCGAACCCGGTCAGCGGCAGAATCACTTCGCTCGGCAGCGGCGGGAAGAGGTTCTCCAGGGCGATCGCCAGACCGGCTCCGGGACCGCCCATGGTGTCGACGAGCCCGGTGGCCCAGCCGGCGATGCCGCCCGTGGGTTCCTGCGGCAGAGCCGAGTACGTGAGATGCATATGAGTCTCCAAGCCGGCGGGTCGTTCGCCCCGGGGCACCTGCCCCGATCACCCGCCACGTTAGAAACCGCAGCTCAACGACGGTATGAGGATGGCCATCCGGTCCGGTGCGGTTTTCCGCAGGACCTGGCCTCCGGAAAACCGCACGTGCTGGTGCAACGGCCGGCGACCGGGACTCAGTTCCCCGCGATGTCCTTGACCGCGACCGTCACCGGCTTGCTCCCGCTGATCAGTTCCAGCGTCAGACCCGCCGTCGCCGGGGTGTCCAGCAGCTCCACCAGCACCGCCGCCACGTCGTCGCGGGGGATCGGCCCGCGGCCCGTCGAGGCCGTGAGCAGGACCTGGCCGCTGCCGGCGTCGTTCGTGAGCATTCCGGGGCGCAGGATCGTCCAGTCCAGGCCGCTCCTGGAACGTACGTACGCGTCCGCCTCGCCCTTGGCCCGCTGATAGATGTCGAAGACCTCGTCGCCGCGGTGATCGGGGTCGGCGCCCATGGAGGACACCACGACGTAGCGCCGCACTCCCGCCTGTTCCGCCGCGTCCGCGAAGAGCACGGCCGCTCCACGGTCCACCGTGTCCTTGCGTGCCGAGCCGCTGTTCGGGCCGGCGCCGGCCGCGAATACCACCGCGTCGGCTCCCCGCAGGACCTCCGCCGTCTCCTCGACGGACGCCGATTCGAGGTCGAGGACGACGGGCTCGGCACCTGCCGCCCGCAGTTCCTCGCTCTGCTGCGGGTTGCGGATGACGCCCACCGCTTCGTCACCGCGCGCGGCGAGCAGCCGCTCGAGCCGCAGCGCGATCTGACCATGTCCACCTGCAATGACAATGCGCATGCTTCCGACCGTACGCCGCAGGGCTCGCTCGTGCTCAAGGCCCGCCGTCGGGGCCGGAATCGGCGCGTCCCTGGCGGGGGAGGTCGAGGGCGGCCGCGGCGGCCCCGGAGTCGCGGTACTCGCGTACGGCGCTGGTCCGCGCCACCACGCGTCCGCGGTGCACCACGATCCTGCTGTACGCGAGGGAGAGCGCCCCGGCCAGACCGTCCCCGCGCACGGCGAGCAGCTCGGCGGGGAAGCCGGCCTCGACGCGCACTCCGGGCAGCCCCAGAGCCGCTCTGGCGGCGGTGGAGACGGCGTCGTAGGCGTGTTCGGGGGTGAGGCCTTCCTGCGAGGCCAGCAGGTACGCCGCCTCCAGCGGGTCCCCGCGGCCGACGGGGTTGGAGCTGTCGCGCAGCGCCCCGCTGCCGGCCGCCACCCGCACCCCGGCGGTCCGCAGCAGCCGTACGGGCGCGGTGCCGCGGAGCCCGGCGCAGGAGCAGCCTCCCTGGGGGAGGCAGATCACGGTCACGGCGGCGGCGGCGAGCCGGTCCGCGGTGCGGGCCGCCTCGTCCCCGGGGAGCCGGGAGAGGCCCGCGCAGGGGCCGAGGCAGACGCCCGGGCCGAGCCCTCCGGCCATGGCGGCCAGCCGGGCCAGGCGGACCGGATCGTCGCCGTCCGTGTGCAGGTCGACGGGCCGGTCGTGGGCGGCGGCGAGTTCCAGGACGGCTTCGGTGTGGCCGGCCGGATCGGGGTCGAGGTCGGGGCAGCCGCCGATCACACCCGCGCCCATGTCCACGGCGTCACGGAGTGCGGCGAGGCCGTCGGCGCCCGCGACGCCTGTGAGGAGCCGGGGCACGGCGACTGCCGTCAGTTCGGTGAGGCCGCGCAGGGAACGACGGGCCGCCAGGACGCCTTCCAGGGAGCCGAGGCCCTGTACGCCGCCGACGCGTACGTGCGCGCGCAGTGCGGTGGCCCCGTGGCTGAGCTGGAGCAGCGCGGCCTCGATGGCGCGGCGCCGGACGTCCTCGGGCCGGTGGGACGGTGGGCCCGCCGTGGTGCCGGTGAGCGCCGTGTCGGCGTGCGCGTGGGGCTCGGCGGGGGCGGGAAGCAGGAGGTAGCCGCTCAGGTCCAGTCGGGTCCCGGGGGTGGTCAGGCTGCCCGCCGTCCCGACCGCCTCGATGCGCGGGCCGTCGATCCGCACGTCGACGGCGCGCCCGTCCGCGAGCCGTGCCCCGCTCAGGAGGAGCGAGGGCGCGTCACTGGGACTTTCGGGCATCGCGCCGCTCCTGGAAGGAAAGCAAGATCACGCAGAGTGCGCCGAGCCTAGGCGGGGGCCCGGCCCGCTCCGAGGAGGAGCGAATTAGTCGTACGAATGTGGCCCTGTGGGGCGGGCGCGGGGATGGGGGCCACGAAGGCCCGTGACGAGCTCCGCGGAGTCGGCGTACGGGCTGATCAAGGGCCTGATCAGGGGGGCGGCGGCAAGGGCCGCCCGGGGCCGGGTGGGGCCTCGGCGGGGGCGACGGAAACGGATTTGGGCGATCGGCGACAGACCGTGTAATGTCTTCCTCGCTCGCCCCAATAGCTCAGTCGGTAGAGCGTCTCCATGGTAAGGAGAAGGTCTGCGGTTCGATTCCGCATTGGGGCTCTGGTGATCGGGTAACTCCGCTTCGGCGGGGAAGCCCGGCATCAAAGCGGTGTAGCTCAGTCGGTAGAGCAAGCGGCTCATAATCGCTGTGTCACCGGTTCAAGTCCGGTCACCGCTACTAACGGTAGCCGATTGTGGGGTCGGTCCTTCGATCGGCTACTCTTTTATGCGTTCATCCGTCCATCCGTCCGTCCAAGGAGCACTCACGTGGCTGCCACCGACGTCCGCCCGAAGATCACGCTGGCCTGCGTGGAGTGCAAGGAGCGGAACTACATCACCAAGAAGAACCGGCGTAACAACCCGGACCGTCTTGAGATGAAGAAGCACTGCCCGCGCTGCAACTCGCACACCGCGCACCGCGAAACTCGCTGAAACAGGCTCGTACACGAGGCCGTCCCCACTGGGGGCGGCCTCGTGTCGTTGTATATGGGTTGTCCTCAGCCCTATTCGACTTTTCATCAGGAGGTACCGGGCTCATGGCGCTCGACCAGTCCTTCGTGGGGCGGACCTATCCGCCCACCCCGGCGTACGAGGTCGGCAGGGAGAAGATCCGGGAGTTCGCGGAAGCGGTGGGTGACACCAATCCCGTCTACGTCGATCCGGAAGCCGCCAAGGCTCTGGGTTACTCGGATGTGATCGCTCCGCCCACGTTCGTGTTCTCGATCACCTTCAGGGCGGCGGGCCAGGTGATCCAGGACCCGCAGCTGGGCCTGGACTACAGCCGTGTGGTTCACGGCGACCAGAAGTTCACCTATGTGCGCCCCGTGCGGGCGGGGGACCGGCTGACGGTCACCTCGACCATCGAGGGCATCAAGTCGATGGCGGGCAACGACATCGTGGACATCCGCGGCGAGGTGTACGACGAGTCCGGTGAGCACGTCGTGACCGCGTGGACGAAGCTGGTGGCGCGCGCCGCCGAGGAGGCGTGATGACTGCGAGCATCGCTTACGGAGCGGTAGAGGTCGGTACGGAGCTGCCGGCGCAGTCGTTCCCGGTGACGCGGGCGACGCTGGTGCAGTACGCGGGCGCCTCCGGAGACTTCAACCCGATCCACTGGAACGAGAAGTTCGCGCTCGGGGTCGGGCTGCCCGACGTGATCGCGCACGGCATGTTCACCATGGCCGAGGCGATCAGGGTGGTCACGGACTGGGCCGGTGACCCGGGCGCGGTCGTCGAGTACGGCGTGAGGTTCACCAAGCCGGTCGTCGTGCCGAACGACGACAGCGGGGCGCTGATCGAGGTCAGCGGCAAGGTCGGCGCGAAGCTGGACGACAACCTCGTGCGGGTCGACCTGACGGTGATGAGCGACGACAAGAAGGTGCTGGGCATGTCCCGCGCCGTCGTGCGCCTCGCCTGAACGGCACCGCCGGCGAGCGGAGGGGCGCCCGGGCGGCGCCTCTTCGCTCGGTGGCGGTCCGGGTCCCGTACGCACGGTCCATGGCCCGGTCACGGGTCGTGGACCGTACTCTTGTCCCCGTGCAGGAACTCCACGACGCCCCCCTCGCCCCCCTGACCACCTTCCGGCTCGGCGGCCCGGCCAACCGCCTCCTGACGGCCACCACCGACGCGGAGGTGATCGCCGCCGTACGCGAAGCCGACGACAGCGGCACCCCGCTCCTGGTCATCGGCGGCGGCTCCAACCTGGTCATCGGCGACAAGGGCTTCGACGGAACGGCCCTGCGCATCGCGACCAAGGGCTTCGAGCTCTCCGGCGCGGAGCTCGAGCTGGCCGCCGGTGAGGTCTGGACCGACGCCGTGGCCCGTACGGTCGATGCGGGGCTCGCCGGGATCGAATGCCTCGCCGGTATCCCTGGATCCGCAGGGGCGACGCCGATCCAGAACGTCGGCGCCTACGGGCAGGAGGTGTCCTCGGTCATCACCGAGGTCGTCGCCTACGACCGGCACACCCGGGAGACGGTCACCCTCCCGAACGAAGCCTGCGCGTTCTCCTACCGGCACAGCCGTTTCAAGGCCGAACCCGACCGCTATGTCGTGCTCCGAGTGCGGTTCGGGCTGGAGGACGCGGGCGGGCGGTCCGCGCCCCTCCGCTACCCCGAGACGGCCAGGGCCATGGGTGTCGAACAGGGCGATCGCGTGGCCGCCGCCTCCGCCAGCGAAACCGTCCTCCGGCTGAGGGCCGGCAAGGGAATGGTGCTCGACGCGGAGGACCACGACACCTGGTCGGCCGGGTCCTTCTTCACCAACCCGATCCTCGACGAGGCGGAGCACGCGGTCTTCCTCGCCCGAGCCGGCGAGCGCCTCGGCGCGGACGTCACGCCCCCGGCCTTCCCCGCGGGCGACGGCCGGGTGAAGACCTCGGCCGCCTGGCTCATCGACAAGGCGGGCTTCACCAAGGGGTACGGCACGGGCCCCGCGCGCATCTCCACCAAGCACACGCTCGCCCTCACCAACCGGGGTGGCGCGACCACCGAGGACCTGCTGGCGCTGGCCCGAGAGGTCGTCGCCGGGGTCCACGAGGCATTCGGGGTCACGCTCGTCAACGAACCGGTGACGGTCGGCGTCAGCCTGTAGAGGCCCTTCTGCGGCACCGCTCCGGCGAGCCGGAGATCGGAGAAGGGGCTCAGTAGGCGACTCCCACGCCCTGCTTCACCGCGGCCGGCTCATCGATCAGCGTCAGCATCGCGTGGGCGACGTCGGCCCGCGCGATGGACCGGCCGCTGCGCGGGGTGCCGCCCACGACCGTCCGGTACGTCCCCGTCAGCGGGCCGTTCGTCAGCTTCGGCGGCCGCACAGACGTCCAGTCGGTCGCACTGGCGGCCAACGCGGCCTCCATGCGGGTCAGATCGGCGTACACCTCCTTGAGGACCGTGCCGATCACCCTGCGGACCACACGGTCCAGCAGCGGGTCGTCCGCCGGCTCCGGGCCGACCGGCGCCGCGCTCACGACCAGCAGCCGCCGTACCCCTTCCGCCTCCATCGCGCCCAGAACCTGCCGGGTGAGCCGCTCCGCGATGTCGCCGGCCTTCCGGCCCCGGGCCCCGAGCCCGGAGAGCACGGCGTCCCGCCCCTCGACCGCCGCACGGACCGCCGCCGCGTCGGACAGCGGCACGACGGAGTGCGGGGCGGCCTCCCGGAGCCCGTCCGGGAGCCGGGCGGGATCACGGACCACCGCTGTGACCTCGTGTCCCGCCGCCGACGCCTGCCGCACGATCTCCTGGCCGACGGCCCCCGTCGCTCCGAACACTGTGAGCCTCATCGCGCACGCCCCTCCTGAGTGGGTGAGTATTCACTTACCCATAGGGTGAGTGGACGCTCACCGTCTCGTCAAGCCCTGCTGGAGCATCCATGGACCAGAAGCCGGCCCGCGTGCGCATCGTCGACGCGGCCCATGAGCTCATGCTCGGCATCGGCCTCGCGCGCACGACGACGAAGGAGATCGCCAGGGCCGCCGGCTGTTCGGAGGCGGCGCTGTACAAGTACTTCGGGAGCAAGGAAGAGCTCTTCGTGACCGTGCTCGGCGAACGCATGCCGAGGCTCGGCCCGCTCCTGGGCGACCTGGAGGCGGGCAAGGGGGACCTGGAGCAGAACCTTACCGAGGTCGCCCGCCAGGCCGCGCTCTTCTACGAGCAGACCTTCCCGGTGCTCGCGTCGCTGTACGCCGAGCCAAGGCTCAAGCGCCGTCACGAAGCGGCGATGCGTGAGATGGGCACCGGCCCGCACAAGCCGATCCAGGGCCTCGACGCCTATCTCCGCGCCGAGCGGCAGGCCGGACGTGTCCGCCCCGGGGCCGACACCTACGCGGCCGCCTCGCTGCTGCTGGGCGCCTGCGCGCAGCGTGCCTTCGCCTACGAGATGGGCGGGGCCCCGCAGTCGCTGGACGACTTCGCCGCGTCCCTCGCGCGCACCCTGATGGGCGGCATCAGCTAGCCAGCCACGCGTCGATCCCGCCCAGCAGCTTCTCCCTCACCTCGACGGGCGCCACCGAGCCCCGCACGGACTGCCGGGCCAGTTCGGCCAGTTCCTCGTCGGTGAAGCCGTGATGACGGCGCACGAGGTCGTACTGCGCGGCCAGCCGGGAACCGAAGAGCAGCGGGTCGTCCGCGCCGAGCGCCATCGGCACCCCCGCGTCGAACAAAGTGCGCAGGGGTACATCGGCGGGCTTCTCGTAGACGCCGAGCGCCACATTGGACGCCGGGCAGACCTCGCAGGTCACCCCACGCTCCGCGAGCTTCCGCAGCAGCCTCGGATCCTCGGCCGCCCGTACGCCGTGCCCGATCCGGGCCGCGTCGAGGTCGTCCAGGCAGTCCCGCACGCTGGAGGGGCCGGAGAGCTCGCCCCCGTGCGGCGCCGCGATGAGGCCGCCCTCGCGGGCGATGGCGAAGGCACGGTCGAAGTCGCGGGCCATCCCACGGCGTTCGTCGTTGGACAGCCCGAAGCCGATGACACCCTGGTCCGCGTACCGCACGGCGAGCCGGGCCAGCGTCCGGGCGTCCAGCGGGTGCTTCATCCGGTTCGCCGCGATCACCACCCGGATCCCGAGCCCGGTCTCGCGGGCCGCACGGTCCACGGCGTCCAGGATGATCTCGATCGCCGGGATGAGCCCTCCGAGCAGCGGGGCGTACGAGGTCGGGTCGACCTGGATCTCCAGCCACCCGGAGCCGTCCGCGACGTCCTCCATCGCGGTCTCGCGCACGAGCCGCTGGATGTCCTCCGGCGAGCGGAGGCAGGACCGGGCGATGTCGTAGAGGCGCTGGAAGCGGAACCAGCCGCGCTCGTCGGTGGCCCGCAGCTTGGGCGGCTCACCACCGGTCAGCGCGTCGGGCAGGTGCACCCCGTACTTGTCCGCCAGTTCGAGCAGAGTGGTGGGCCGCATCGACCCGGTGAAGTGCAGGTGCAGATGGGCCTTGGGCAACCGCCGTACGTCACGCTCCATTGGAAGATCTTGCCGCACGCGTGGGGTGTCGCGGTAGCGGGATCCCCCTGTGAGTTACAGCTCGAACAAAAAGG
>NZ_JBHWZS010000075.1:0-31895 GCF_042728155.1 Streptomyces sp. NPDC060209 | reverse complement strand
CCGGACGCCGGCTCGGACGCGGCGGGCATGAAGACCAAGGCCGTCCGCGACGGCGACTTCTGGGTCCTCAACGGTGTGAAGCGCTGGATCACCAATGCGGGCGAGTCCGAG
This sequence comes from Streptomyces sp. NPDC060209, assembly GCF_042728155.1. Lineage (NCBI taxonomy): Bacteria > Bacillati > Actinomycetota > Actinomycetes > Kitasatosporales > Streptomycetaceae > Streptomyces > Streptomyces sp. NPDC060209. The sequence continues at coordinate 31,784 of NZ_JBHWZS010000075.1, read as the reverse complement.
TACTACACGGTGATGGCCGTCACCGACCCGACGAAGCGCTCCAAGGGCATCTCGGCGTTCGTCGTCGAGAAGTCCGACGAGGGCGTCTCCTTCGGCGCTCCGGAGAAGAAGCTCGGCATCAAGGGCTCCCCGACGCGCGAGGTCTACCTCGACAACGTCCGTATCCCCGCCGACCGCATGATCGGCGAGGAGGGCACCGGTTTCGCCACGGCGATGAAGACCCTGGACCACACCCGCATCACGATCGCGGCCCAGGCCCTCGGCATCGCCCAGGGCGCCCTCGACTACGCCAAGGGCTACGTCCAGGAGCGCAAGCAGTTCGGCAAGCCGATCGGCGACTTCCAGGGCATCCAGTTCATGCTCGCCGACATGGCGATGAAGCTGGAGGCCGCCCGCCAGCTCACCTACTCGGCCGCGGCCAAGTCCGAGCGCCTCGACGGCGACCTGACCTTCTTCGGCGCCGCGGCCAAGTGCTTCGCCTCCGACGTCGCGATGGAGGTCACCACGGACGCCGTCCAGCTGCTCGGCGGCTACGGCTACACGCGTGACTACCCGGTCGAGCGCATGATGCGCGACGCCAAGATCACGCAGATCTACGAGGGCACGAACCAGGTCCAGCGCATCGTCATGGCGCGCAACCTGCCCGGCATCCAGGGGGGCGCTCGATGACCGCAACAGACTCGGGCATAAGCAGGGTTGGTGTGGTCGGCTGCGGACTGATGGGCTCCGGGATCGCAGAGGTATGCGCACGGAGCGGCCTGAGCACGCTTGTCTACGAGGTGGACGGTGCGGCACTGGAACGCGGTCGGAGCAGGACCACTCAGTCCCTCAACCGCGCGCTCGATCGGGGCAAGTTGTCGCCGGAGGACCACGAGGCCGCCGTGAACGCACTTGTCTTCACGACCGATCTGGAGGACTTCGCCGATCGGGACCTGGTGATTGAGGCCGTTCCGGAGGACGAGGCGCTCAAGGTACATGTCTTCGCCACACTGGACCGGGTCGTTTCCCGGCCGGACGCACTGTTCGCTTCCAACACCTCGTCCATACCCATCATGAAACTCGGTGCGGCCACCTCCCGTCCGGGCCAGGTGATGGGATTGCACTTCTTCAACCCCGTGCCGGTGCTCGACCTCGTCGAACTCGTACCGTCCCTGGTGACCACCGACACTGCCTGGGAGAGGATGCATCACTTCGTCACGGAGGTTCTGGAACGACATGCCATCGTCTCTCAGGACCGAGCGGGATTTGTGGTCAACTCCCTGTTGATTCCCTATCTACTCGCAGCCATCCGAATGTTCGAGTCCGGGTTCGCTCTTGCCCAGGACATCGACGAAGGCATGGTTCGCGGTTGCGCGCACCCGATGGGCCCGCTGGCGCTGGCCGACCACATCGGCCTCGATACGACGCTGGCCGTCGCGCAGTGCCTGTACGACGAGTTCAAGGAGCCGCTCTACGCACCGCCACCACTGCTGTCCCGGATGGTCGAGGCAGGCCAACTAGGCCGCAAAACCGGGAAGGGCTTTTACGCCTACCCGGACCCTGCCGCCCGATAGCCGCGCTAGTGCTGTGACCGCTATGGTTCGCCGGGTTGAGATGGAGGACTGTGGTGTTTGTGGAGATCGTCTTCGCGGCGCTGCCGATCGACCGTGACGAGGTCGAGGAGGCGTTGGAAGCGGCGTTCGAGCTCGACGGCGAGGTCACGGGGGCGGGCAGCGGCATGGGTCGTTGCCACCTCGACCTTGAAGTCGCGGAGAGTCTGGACGCTGCCGTGGCTCTGGAGCGACTGCAGCGCGTGCTGTCCGAACTGGGCGTCGCGGGGTGCGCGACGATGAACGTCAGCGAATGATCAGGCTGCCATCCGGGCGCGTCCGCCCCAGCGAATCCCCTTCTCGCTGCGGATCCGGGCGCGTTCGCGGCGTTCGGCCGCCAGGACATCGCGGTGGCGGGAGTTGGCGTTGCGCCAGCGTAGATAGGCGTGCAGAGCCCTGGTCTGGACCGTGTGGTTGCGGTGGTTCGAGTTGGCGACGGTGAACTGCCGCAGCGGCCCGAAGTGCGCCTCGATCGGATTCGACCAGGACGCGTAAGTGGGGGTGAAGCACAGCTCGACCCGGTTCTTCCTGGCCCAGGCACGGATCTTCTCGCCCTTGTGGGCGGACAGGTTGTCCAAGATCACGTAGAGCGGGGCGCCGTCCGGGCGGGCCGCGCGGATCGATCTGAGCGCGGCCAAGGTGTTGCCGGCGCCCTTCTTGCGCCGGTTGACGCCCCACAGGGTGTCGTCGCCGATTGAGTAACATCCATGGAAGTAGCGGACCCCGTGGGTGCGGTGGTAGGTCGCGGGATGCCGTTCGGGGTGTCCGGAGGCGGCCCAGCCCGAGCCGCCGGTCGGGCGGATTCCCAGGGGTCCGAACTCATCGAACGCGAAGACCCGGTCGGGGAAGCGGTCCAGGACGTGCTCGATCCGGTCGAGCTTGGCGTCGCGGTCCGGGTCCGGGGATTCCTTCCAGGTCTTCGTGCGCTGGAAGGTGACGCCGCGGCGGGTGAGTAGGCACCGTAACGCCTCCCTGCCGATCCGGATCACGCGGCCGTGAACACGTCGCAGGTAGATGACGAGTTTGCGGATCGACCAGCGCGTGAAGGGCTGGCCGAGCTTGGTCGGGCGAGTGACGGCCGTCGCGACGACGAAGTCCTCGTCGTCAGGACTGAGCAGGCGGGGACGGCCTCCCGCCCAGCGAGGGTCCAGGCAGGCCAGGCCGATCTCGTTGAACTGGTGGATCACGTCGCGGACCGTGTCCTCGTCCGCCTGAACTAGCTGGGCGATGACTGGGACGCGGTTCCCGCCAGCCGAGGCCAGCAGCATCATCGCGCGCCGGTAGCGTACCGAACTGGTGCTGCCCCGGCGCACGATCTGCTGCAGCTTCTGCCCTTCCTGGTCGGTCAATCTGCGCACACGGAGAGGCTCGGCCACCGCACCTCCACCGGTCGGATCGGACGTCACCGCACATCCAACTGCCTCGACCACCAACCCGGCGAACCAACCCGGTCAGAGCACTAGACGGAGCCTTGCCAGTTCCTGGGCTCGCCGGTTCCGCGGCGAGGAGGCTGATGCAGCGTAGCCGTCGGTCTCTGGTCGCACGCGAACCGGGGAGGACCACGAAGAGTGAGCGCCAGCTACTCGCCCCGAGTTGCGGCCCGGCAGGCCCCCCGGTGGCGGAAGCAGAGGTTTAGGGAGCGGTGAGGATGATCTTGCCGTGAGCCTGGTGGGATCGCAGGCGTGTCACGACACGGGCGGCGGTCTTGAAGGATTCGCGGGTGTCGATCGGAGCCCGCACTCGGCGGCCGGCTACGGCGGGAAGCGGGCCGTGGCCGGCGGCGGCAAGGACAGCGCCGAGTTTGGCGGCGCGGGAGAAGCCGAAGGAGACCCCGCATATGCGCAGGTGGCGGTAGGAGAGGGCGTCGAGGCCGATGGTGGAGGCGGCCTGGTCCAGGCGGCCGATGGCGACCACGGCGCCGTCGGCACGGGTGGCGAGCAGGCAGGCTGCGAACGTCTGCCCGCCGACGTGGTCCAGGGCGATGTCGACACCGTTGCCGTCGGTGGCCTCCAACACGGCCTGGGTGAGATCCTGTTCGCCGGTGACCACGACGCTGTCCGCGCCCGCCTCACGCAGCAGGGTGCCCTTGGCGCTGCTTCCAGTGGTGGCGATGACCTGTCCGGCGCCAAGTGCCTTGGCGATCTGGACGCCGAGCAGGCCGATGCTGGAGGTGGCACCGGTGATCAGCACCGACTGTCCGGCCTGGAAACCGGCCGCCGCCAGAGCGCCGAGTCGGTGAGCAGCCCGGTGGGCAGCGCACACGCCTCCTCGTAGCCGGTCTGCTGCGGTACGGGCAGGACGTGGCGGTGGTCGGCCAGGACGTACTGAACGAAGCTGCCCGGGGGTGGTGTCCATCACCCGGTCGCCCACGGCGGGCGTTCGCACGCCGTCGCCGCCGACCGTGACGTCGCCTGCGAACTCGAAGCCCGCCCGGTATTCCTCACCGGGTGCCGCCGGCGGTTGGGTCAGCGGCGGTCAGCACCGCCGCATCCGCGTTGTTGAGTGCGACTGAACGGGCACGTACCACCACCGGTCCTGGGCCGGGCTGGGGCACAGGGACCTCGCGGGGCGTCCACTGGGGCCCCGTTCCGCCGAACAGGGCGGTCATCATCTCGCTCGCGGATATGCCGTCTCCCTGGTGTGTCGCTTGTGTCAGTTGCTGGGGGTGCGTGGTCCGGCGTACTGCTCGTCGGTGACGTGCTCCAGCCAGGTGGTCTCGGGCCGGTCGTCTCGGGCGCGGTGCCGTCCCAAAGGGCGATGTGTTGCATGAAGCGGTCCTCGGTCGCCCCGTGCCAGTGCTCCTCGCCGGGCGGACAGGTCACTGTCTCGCCGGGGTGGGCTTCGTGGACGACACCGTCACGGGTGCCGACCAGGGCGATGCCTGCGACGACATGGAGGGTCTGGCCGACGGCGTGGTGGTGCCAGGCCGTGCGGGCGCCGGGGGCGAAGCGGACCATGTTGGCCCGCGGGCGGGAGGGCTCCTGGCCTGCGTGGATGACGTCGAACCAGACGTCTCCGTTGAACCAGTCGGCCGGTCCTTTGGCAGTGGGCCGTTGCTTGACGAATTCCATGCTGTGCTCCTTCGGAACTGTGCGGTGTGAGGGGTGGGAGGTCGGGATGGGTCAGGCGTGGGCGAGGCCAGAGCCCAGAGGGCCGGAGGCGTCGACCTGGGCGAGAAGTTCCTTTGCCTTGGCCTCAACAGCGGTCAGGCAGTCGTTGCCGGCGACGAACCGCAGCGGCGGCCGGTCGAGGTCGGCGACCTTCAGCAGGGCGTCGGCGAGCTTGGCCGGGTCACCTTCCTGCTGGCCGTTCATGGGCTGCCACACCTTTTGGTCGCGGCGGTGCGCTCGGCGTAGTCGTCGATGGACAGCTCCGCCCAGGTGGTGGAGTCGTCCACCAGCAGCTCCGTGCGGAAGAAGCCGGGCTCGATGATCGTGGTGCGGATGGCGAAGGGCTCGACGTCGTAGCGCAGGGACTCCATGAAGCCCTCGACACCGAACTTCGCGGCGGCGTAGGCGACGATGAACTCCTGTTCTCCAAGCTGCCGGACAGTACCGCAACTACGTGCGGATGATGTTCACTGATCCGGCCATGCGCACTCTCTACGACGACTGGCACACGGTTGTCCGCACCTCCGTCGCCATGCTGCGCATGGAGGCTGCCACATACCCCAGGAAGCCCGCCTGGCGGCCCTGGTCGGCGAACTGTCCGTCCGCGACGACGATTTCCGTACCTGGTGGGCCAGCCACCCGGTCACCTCCGGCAGCATCGGCACCAAAGCCCTCCACCACCCCGTCGCCGGCAACCTCACCCTCGACTGGGACACGCTCACCGCTGGCACCAACCCCCCGACCAGCGTCCCATCGGCTGGACCGCTGAACCGGGGACCCCCAGCCACGACGGCCTACGCCTGCTCTCCTCCTGGGCCGCCAGCACCGTCATCCCGACATCCCAGAGCTCCAGCTGACGGCCCTGGCCCCAGTCCTCGGGTACTCCCGACAGGCACGCTTGCTCACGGGGACGTCTGCGCAATCCGCGTGGAGGAAGCCTGTCCACGAGAGACGTTTCCAGAACAGGCACCAGGGCTTACCCGCTGGTTCCGCTGGCAACACCGGCGACATAGGAGTCGTGGTCGGCCCGGTGTTTGAGGGCCCGCAGCAGCTTGCGCTGATGGGCTGTGCCCGGCTCACCACTACGGACGGCACCGGCGACGGTCTGCTCCGCCAGGTTCGGGTGGAGAGGGATCACCCAGCAGAGCCCTTCCAGCGGGTCGGCGCCGTCGTCCGGCGGGTGAGCACGGTGGCGGCGGGGCGCCCTCCTCGGTCCTGAGCCCCTGTTCGCGCTGCCCAGGCAGCCCTCAGAGACGTGAAAGGTGCCGCCGATCAGACTGCTGCCGGACGGCCGCGGACGCCGAAGTCGCAGCCCGCGCCGCACTTCGACGGCGGCGACCTGTCGCCGCCCCATTGACATCGCAGGCGGCCGTTCCTAGTCTCCGAGTGTAAATACGCACTCTGGTTCGCATGTACGAACTCGATGGAGGTTGGCGTGCTTGAGGGCATGTTGTGCAGAGCGGATGCCTTCGGCTGGGGTCGGAGCGGTCGAGGCAGTGGATGTGGTCATGGATCAGGTGTCCGCCGCAACTCTTCAGAAGTGCTCAGTCAGGACGACGTTCACAGACGTCGCCCTGACGAGATGACGCCACCTTCATCACGCTGGGCAGCCCGTTGCTGTTCTCCGACTGGCCGTTGGCCGGCCGGGCCAACCAAGCGGTTGCGCCGCCTGCCGCCCGCCAAGATCAGCGAGCCACAGTGAGCCGGAGCGATCTAAATGATCAAAGAACCGAAGGGGCCGCATCCTCATGGCAGTTGAAGCACGCATCGCCGTCCTCCGGGCCGGACGGCAGACGCTGGAATTCCGGGATGTGACGCTGGAGGCCCTGAGGCCGTACGAAGTCGTCGTACGGCAAAAGGCTTTCGGGGTCTGCCACAGCCAGCTGGACCGAATCTTCGCCCCCTCGCGGACCGAGCCGATGCTGCTCGGTCACGAGTCCATCGGCACGGTGGTCGAGGTCGGCGCGGAGGTCGACTATGTGACGCCTGGGGACGAGGTGCTCACCACCTGGATCCCTCGTGCGCCCCTCGACGGACGTCCTCCCGTTCCTTCGCAGGTCACCTTGCCGGACGGGAGCCTGGTCGGGTCGCACAACGTCTTCACGTGGGGGACGCACGCCGTCGTGGACGAGCAGTACCTCGTCAAGGCGCCGGAAGGCACCCCGGCTGATCTGGGTTCGATCATCGGGTGTGCGCTGATGACGGGCGCCGGTGCAGTGATGAACAGTGCCCTTGTCCGTGCCGGTCAGAGCGTCGCCGTCTGGGGTGCCGGGGGAGTGGGGCTGTGCGCCCTGGCCGCAGCAGCCATTCTCGGAGCATCGCCGGTCGTGGCCGTGGACGTCGACGATGACAAACTGAAGCTCGCGCAGCAGTTCGGTGCGACCGATGTGATCAATGCGAAGAAATGCGACCCGGTGGAGGTCATCCGCGCGCTGACCCCGCATGACGACGGGACGCGGGGGGTGGACTATGCCTTCGACTGCACCGGCATCGGCACCAACATTCCGGTGAGCCTCGCGTCGGTGCGCCCTGGAATCCGCGGCGCCGGTATCCGTGGGGGCGCCGATGTGCTCGTCGGGATCCCACGTGTCCCCTTCCAGCTGGACAGCATGGACCTGCTGAACGGGGAGAAGAGTCTGCTCGGCTGCGTCGGCGGCAGCTGCGCCCCGGCACGCGACTTCGAGACTTTCGTGGAGTGGACCCGCGACGGACGCTTCGACCCCAGCGCGCTCGTCACCGACCGGTTCGAACTGGACGAGCTCAACGCCGCCGTCGACGCCCTCCACGAGGGCCGCGTCCGTGGCCGCGCCGTCGTCGAGCTCGAGGGATGAGGCGATGAGTACAGATCCCGACCTGAGGCTCCGCCATGTGAGTCCTGCGTTTCGCACCTTCGCCGGCCAGGACGCCCTTGCCGCCTTGCCGCGCGAACTCGCCCGGGTGGGCGCGCGACGCGCGGTCATCGTATGCGGACCGTCGATGCTGAAGCACCCCGACGCTCTGAGCCGTGTGCACGAGGCTCTGGGGGAGCACCTTGTAGGGCAGTTCGACGAGGTGGCCGAGCACAGCCCCCTCCCTGTGGTGGAACAGACGCGGCGATTCCTTGCCGGCCATGACGCGGATGCCGTCATCGCCGTCGGCGGCGGATCGGCGGTGGTCACCGCACGGGCGGCCTCGATCCTGCTCGCCGAACAGCGTGACGTCCGGGAGCTGTGCACGCGGCGAGGGGCCGACGGCACGCTCGTGAGTCCGAGGCTCACCGCTCCGAAACTGCCGCAGTGGGTCGTGCCGAGTACCCCGACCACCGCCTGTGCGAAGGCCGGCAGCGCGGTGCGCGACCCGGAGAAGGGCGAGCGACTGGCCCTCTTCGACCCCGGGACTCGTGCCCAGGGCATCTTCCTCGATCCTGCCATCGCGCTGACCGCGCCTCCGCGACTGGCCTGGTCCGCCGCGCTCAATGTCTTCTCCATGGCCGTGGAAGGACTGCAGTCGCGTCGTGTCGACCCTCTCGCCGACGCACAGCTCGCGCATGCTCTGCGCACGGTGGTCACGTGGCTCCCGTACCTCCACACCGATCCGGAAGGCGCCACGCCGCGGATGCACCTGATGCTGGCCGCGCTGATGAGCGGACAGGGGAGCGACCACACCGGTGGAGGGCTCGCCCAGGCGCTGTCGCATGCGGTGGGACCTCGCTCGTCCACCGCCAACGGCGTCGTGCAAGCACTGCTGCTGCCGCACACCATGCGCTTCAACGCCCGGGTGGTCGGGCACCGTATCGCCCTGCTGGCCGACATCCTCAACCTCGATGAACGGACCTCCGAGGCCGTGATCGGAAAGATCGAGCGACTGCTGGAGCTTTTCGAGGTCCCCACTCGCCTCAGGGATGTCGGCATCGTCGAGAAGGACCTGATCGAGGCGGCCGACCACGCCATGGAGGACTGGGCCATCACGAGCGCACCTCGGGTACCCGACCGGACCGATGTCCTGGCGGTGTTGAGCAACGCCTGGTAGCAGAGCGCCGAGACCGGCGATGAACCGGCGGCGGCAGGTCCACGATGACCTGCTCGACGAAATGCCGGGATCGTGCAGTAGCCCACTGTCCAGCACCGAACGGGTGCGTGACATCCAGAGTGTCCGCTGCCCATGGAGGAACGCATGAACACCACGAAAACCGTCTGGGGCGACGAGATCGGCGTCGAGGAGGTGCGAGGACTCGCCTTCCGCGCCTACAAGCACCGTCCCCGTACCATCGGCAGCCTGCTCACCTTCGCTGACCGGTGGGGCGACAGGCCGCACCTTGCGCAAGGCGGGAACGTGATGACGTTCGCCGGGCTGCGTACGGCGGTGGCGGCAAAAGCGGAAGAACTCGCGGGGGCCGGCGTCGGTCGCGGCGACCGGGTGCTGCTCCTCGGCTGGAACAGTCAGGAGTGGATCATCAACTTCTGGGCCTGCGCGGCTGTCGGTGCCGTTCCCGTACTCGCCAACGCATGGTGGGGTAGGAGTGAACTCGCTGACGCCGTCGCTCTGCTGGACCTCAAGCTGGTCCTCGCCGATTCGCGGGGAGCGGCCGGCCTCCCCGACGACGCGGCGGTGGGGCGCTGGGAGTGTGACATCCCGGTTGGTTCTCCGACGCTCCCGGTCCTCACCGATGGCAGCGGCGGGGAGGAGGACGAGGACGCACCCGCAGTCGTCGTCTTCACCTCCGGAACCTCGGGCCGCCCGAAGGGGGTTGTCCTCTCACACCGCTCTCTCCTGGCCGGCCTCCATATGCTCCTGCACATCACCCGGCGGCTGCCCCAGCAGGTCGACGAGTCGACGGGCGACGCCGGCCTGCACACCGGGCCCATGTTCCACATCGGCGGTGTGCAGACGCTCATCCGCGCGATCACGGTCGGCGACACGCTGGTCATGCCTGCCGGCAAGTTCGACCCCGAGGAGGCGCTGCGCCTCGTCGAGGAGTGGAAGATCACCCGCTGGAGCGCCGTCCCGACGATGGTCTCCCGGGTCCTGGAACATCCCGACGTCCACCGCCGTGATGTCACCTCCCTGCGCTCCGTCACGGTTGGCGGTGCACCGGTGCACGCCGAGTTCCTCGACCGGCTGCGCGCCGGCCTGCCGGGTGTTCAGCCGCGCGTCCCGACCGGGTACGGCCTGACCGAGAACGGCGGCCAGGCGACGGCGGCCTCCGGACGGGACACCAGTGAGCACCCCGGGACCAGCGGCCGGCCGCTGCCCTGCGTCGAGCTGAAGGTCCACGAGGGAGATGAAAACGGTGAAGGCGAGATCCTGGTCCGTAGCCCGACCCAGATGATCGGGTACTTCGGAGTGGACGAGTCGCCCATCGACGGCGACGGATGGCTGCACACAGGCGACCTCGGACGCATCGACGAGGCGGGCTACCTGTGGATCACCGGCCGGGCGAAGGACCTGATCATCCGCGGAGGGGAGAACATCGCGCCCGCGGCCGTGGAGGAGGCTCTCGCGGGCGTCGCCGGTGTGGTCGAATCTGCGGTTTTCGGTGTCCCGCACCCTGATCTCGGGGAGGAGGTGATGGCCGCCGTGGTCGTCGAGGAGGGGCTCACCGCGGAGCGGCTGAGTGAGGAACTGCGGTCCGGGCTGGCGTCCTTCGCCGTCCCCAGCCGGTGGCGACTCCAGCACCACCCATTGCCGACCAATCACTCGGGCAAGATCGACAAGAAGGAACTGGCGGCACAGGCGCGCGCGGACCTTGCCGGGCGGGACGGTGGGCGACGATGAGCGACATCTTCCACGAACAGGTCGGCGGTGGCGTCGCACTGCTGGAACTTCGCAGGCCACCGCACAACTTCGTCGACGAGGAACTGCTGACCGATCTGGCCGACGCACTACTGGCCTACGACGATGACGACGACGTCTCGTGCCTCGTCATTGCCGCGCAGGGCAAGCACTTCTGCGCGGGAGTCGATCTCCGCGGTATCGGAGCGGCGGGCATTCGCCGCTTCTACCGTCAGGCTCTCCGTGTCTTCTCCGGACGTAAACCGGTGGTGGCCGCCGTCCATGGAGCCGCCGTCGGCGGCGGTCTCGGACTGGCCATGGCCGCGGACTTCCGCGTCGCGGCCCCAGGCGCCAGGTTCACCGCCAATTTCGCCCGTCTCGGCTTCCACCACGGCTTCGGCCTGAGCGTGACCTTGCCCAGGACCGTCGGACAGCAGCGCACTCTGGAGCTGCTGTACACGGGCCGGTCGGTCAACGGCGCCGAGGCCCTCGACCTCGGCCTGTGCGACCGGGTCGCGGAAGACCCACGGACCTCGGCCATTGCCTTCGCCGCGGAGATCGCCGCCTCCGCACCGCTGTCGCTGCCCGCGATCCGCTCCACGATGCGACGCTCGTTGGTGGCGGAGGTCTCGGCGGCCCTCGATGTGGAGGCGAACGCCCAGGCCGCTCTTCTGGGTACCGCGGACTTCGCCGAAGGGATCGCCGCCTCCGTCGAGAAGCGGCAGCCTCGCTTCACGAGTTCGTAATTATGAATCATTGATCGGAATCGAGTACATTGGGCTCCGTGACGGACTCTTCAGCTTCCGATGACAATGGCCCGAAGAACCACCGCACCGTCGACCGGGTGACCCAGATCCTCGAAGAGGTCGTCTACAGCCCGGGCATCGGCTTCGCCGAGATCGCCCGGGCGCTGGGCGCTCCGAAGAGCTCGGTGCACGGTTTCATCCAGGGGCTGCAGGCCAAGGGCTGGCTCTACGAGGACAACCGCCGCTTCTATCTGGGCCCGGCTGTGTACGGCCTCACCTTGGCCAGCGGACACATCCGGGCCGGGCAGGTGACGCAGGCGGACCTCGACGCGCTGCACGAGGCGACCGGCCTCACCGTCTTCCTGGGCGTTGAGGCCGGTGACCAGCTGATCTACATCGGCGAGTCGGGCACGGATGCCCTCACTGGGTTCGCGGCGCGCTCCAACATCCGGCGCACGCTGCTGAACACGGCGGGGGGCAAGGCTCTGCTGGTGGCGCGCCCGGACCCTGAGCGCGAGGCCCACCTGCGTCGGCAACAAGCGGAGAGCCCTGCGCTCGTCTCGGAGTTCTTCTCGGAGTTCGCCGACATCAGCAGGAGCCGGGTGGCGACAAACCTTCGGCACCACGGCGCTCAGCTCGCGTTGGCGGCCGTCGTACACAATCAGGCTGGGGAGAGCGTCGCGACGGCCGTCCTCATCGGGCAGGCGGCCGACATGAGGCCTCGAGAGGCGAAGCTGCGCGCGACGCTTCTCAAGCACGTCGACGCCTGGTCGCAGCAGTCCGTTTCTGCGCGGGAACCGATCTGACGCCCTGGAATGATCTCCCTGCTCGGCGCGCTGACCACCTTCTGGGCAACCGGGCTCCCCCTGTGGGCCCGGATCAGGAACGGCCTGCTGGCGACTGCCGTGCTGACCGCGTCGATGTCCGCGGTCCTGATCGCCCCGCACGGGTGTGCCATGGTCCCGGCCAGCGTGCTGATCATCCTGATCGTCTCGCTGGCCTACTACACCTTCATGCTGACCGCCGGCCCGAGCCCGGTCATGATGTTCTGCGCCGCGGTGCTCGGTACGTTCTTCGGCGCCGACCAAGCCCTCGGCCGCCAGGTGGTGGGCATCAACGCTGCCGCTGCGTTGTTCACTTCGGTTCTGTTGCTCCTGCCGCTGATCTTCGCTCCGCACCTACCGGAGCGGCGTGCCCTGGCCCGGGCACAGAACGCTGTGGCCGTCTAGCAGATCCGGCCCGACGCCGGCCCGGAGACGCGGCGCGCCGACCGCAACGACGCCTACCAGGCGGTCAACAGCGCCTGGCTGACCCTGCGGTCCGCATGGCCCGCCGGCCAGGGGACGCCGACACCGTGAGCTCGTCGCGGAACTGATGCAGGTCAACCGGAGTCCGGCAGCGACCATCCTGGGCCGGCTCGGCACCGATGCCGCGGTACGTCCGTTGACCCCGGACACGCCGCTGCTGCTGGGACGGCCGAGTTGGCGCTTCCTGATCGGCCACGCCGTGGAGTGGTTCACTTCGTGGCGCATGGCACTGGCCGCCGGTATCGCCGGCACGGTCAGCCAACTGCTTGGAACCGGGTCGCGGCTACGAGTCGCGCCGCACACCGGCCGTCGGAACCCTGCTGGGTGTCGGCGTCGTCCGGGCGGTCTCCGCCCTCCACCCGTCGGCGTGGTGGTCCCCGTGGTCGTCGTGCTGATCTGGATGGTCGGTCAATACTTCGCCCTGGCGATGAACTACGCCTTTGCGCTGCTGTTCGTCACCCCCATGGCGCTTCTGGCCGTGGAAGCCAGCGGCACCGGCGGCACGGTGGCGTCCCTCACCTTCGACCGCTTCACCGACACGCTCATCGGAGCCGTGACCGCGTTGCCGTAACCTGGGGCACGAGTTGGTTCTTCCCCCGCTGACTGGTGGGTTCACAGTCCGCCCGCACCGCCGAGGCCGTTGCGGCCCTGCAGGCGGTCAATCGGGCCGGACATCAATTCGGCGCGGAAGGCCGCCGGGCGCGTGTCGAGCTGCAGTACGAGCTGATCCACCATCTCAGCGTCCTGGATCGCGCCGTGCGCGACGATCCGATGCTGACCGATCTCGCTGACGAGGAGCACCGCCTCGCCGACGAAGGCTACGCGGCTCTTGGCCGCGCTTGGCAGGTCCGGCCCGTGTCCGTCGGGGAGCTCGCGAGCGAAGTGTGTCCCGGAGGCCGATGACGAACCGCTGCGGTGTTCGGGCCCGCTGCCCCGGTGGCGGTGGCCCGGCGGCGCTGGCGGAGGAGATGAACCGCCGCGGACAGTCGACACCTGACCCGTCTGCGGCGAGCCGCCGATGTTCTGTCAGGGCTGAACGGGCCGTGAAGGGTCGGCCTTCACGCCCGAGGGCCTGGTGGGCTGGGGCGCAGTCATGTCGAGCAGGAGCATGGCGTCGTAATCCGCGCTGTCCGGTTCGGCGGTGTAGGCGCCGAGGCGTTGGCCAGGCGTGCCTTCGAGGTTCATGCTCTGTCCGCTGAGAGTCAGGATGCCGACCTGCGGGTGGTGGAAGATCTTCTGGACCTTCTTGCGTCCGATGACCTCGTAACGCTCCCAGAGCCTGGCGAAGTCAGGGCTCTTGAGTAGAAGCTCTCCCACCAGGCTGGTGAGGTCCGGGGCGTCTGGGTTGGTGCCAGCTTCTGCGCGCAGCCGGGCGACGCAGGTGCGGACCTGGGTGTCCCAGTCGGGGAACAGCTCGCGCGCGGTCGGGTGGAGGAAAAGATAGCGGGCGAGGTTGCGTTGCTTGGCCGGCCAGTCGCCGAGGCCCGCGTACAGGGCCAGTCCGGCGGGGTTCCAGGCGAGGAGGTCCATGCTGCGGCTGACGATGTAGGCGGGGTTGGGCCGCATCGTCTCCAGGAGCAGTTTCAGGTGCGGGCGGACTGTCCGGCTGGGCGGGGGAGGCGGTTCGGGGGCGTAGCGGGCTGCACGGGCGGCGAGCTCGCGCAGGTGGTGGTGTTCGTCGTCGTCGAGGTTGAGGGCACGGGCGAGGGCATCGACGACGCCGGGGCTGGGCCGGGTCTCCTTGCCGCGTTCGAGGCGGGTGTAGTAGTCGATGCTGACCCCGGCGAGGGTGGCCAGCTCCTCGCGGCGGAGCCCGGGGGTACGGCGAGTGCCGGGACCGGGGGTGAGGCCCGCACTCTGGGGGCTGGTCTGGGTGCGGCGAGCGCGCAGGAAGCGCGCCAGTTCGTCGCCACTGATGTGATGCTCTGCTGCCATGAATCCAGTGTCGCAACGCTGCCGTCGGAGCGGAATCTGTGAGGGGGGCCGTGTCATACCCCCCGAAGATTTTGCCGACGGGGAGGGCGCCCTGACCGGCCGGCTCGGGCGCCGCGCCCTTCAGTGGTGCCACCGGCTTCCCGTCATTTGCGGGCCATTCCGATACGTTCGAGCCAGTCGCCCACCTCGGCCTCGGCGTCACCCATGTCATCCCGCGAAATGGTGAACGCATTGCCCACAACCGCGGAGTCGGAGACTGTTTCGGTAATAGTTTCCACAGTGCCCGACAGGCCGTTTCCGCCGTGCGTGCTGAACGGGATTACATTTTTTCCGGAGAAATCGTGACCCTCGAAGAACGTATGCATTGGCATCGGCAGTTCGTACCACCAGATCGGATAGCCCACGAACACCGTGTCGTAATCCTCGAGGTTCCGGATCGGCGACTTGAGCTTCGGTCGCGCGCCTGCTTCCTGCTGTTCGAGCGCGAGGTCCTCCAGTGTGTCGTGATCAAGCGGCAGCTGTTCAGCCGTCTCGATGCGGAAGACTTCGGCTCCGGTACGCCGGCTGATGATCTGAGCGACGTACTGCGTATTACCCAGGACATTTCCGTCGACGACGTGTGTGCTGTTCTCCTCGTCCTCGGTCATGCCGTCGGGGTCATCTGCCTCCGGCACAGAGAAATAGGCGACCAGGATGCGCGATTCGTCCTGCGGCGGAGCCATCTTCTTGGGGGCCGCCTCTTCGGCGGCATCGGCGCCCCCCACTATGGAGCAGCCCGCGACGGCAGTCCCGGCCAGTGCGGTGGTAGCCAACGTGAGAAAGTTACGGCGCGTAATGCTGGTCATGTCTCATGGCTTTCTGTCTTCGGTGTGCGGTTGCTGTCGAGTGCCCGGAACCCCATGAGGAAGGGGCTCAGGAGAGTGGTGGTGTGCTTCTTCACATGGTGAGTCGTTCCTGGTGAATGCGGCGGGGAGAGACTCCTATTCGCCACAGGAGGCGCTGGTTGGCCAGCACGGCGGGGTTCGGACCCACGATGAAGAAACCACCCTTGGCGATCTCCTCCGCGGTGAGAATTTGGTCGAGATCCGTGCGGCGGAACCTGCCGACCTTCGTGGTTACTTTCAAACGGCCGCCCGATGCCGCCTGGTATTCCTCCAGCACATTTCCGTAATAGGCATCCTCCGGGCGGCGCACGGCCCACAGGAGGTGGATCCTTCGGGTGGTGTGGTGGGCTGCGGTCAGGCTGAGCAGTGGCGCCACACCGGCGCCCATCCCGACGAAGACCAGGGGTGCTTCGCGGTCACGGCCCTGGATGGTCGATTCGAAGCGTCCGAAAGGCCCTTCCAGGCGCACATGGCTCCCCAGCTCGAGGTCGTCGAGACGCCCGGTAAAATCTCCGTGCTGACGGATGGTGAAGGACAGTGCCTGCCGGCTGTTGTCGGTGACGGAGAAGGGGTGCCACTCCCTACCCACGGCAGAGGAGTCCTGGAAGCTGAGGAAGAAGAAGTCTCCCGGCTGCGAGGAAGCCGTGCTGCCGCCGAGGTCGACCGTCAGTCTGCGAGTTGATTCCCCGAGAGGTTCATTTCTCGTGACCGTCCCCATCAGATATGTGTCGGGAGCGACCCACTTCTTCCAGGCGTAGAAGGAAAGCACCGACACGCTGTACAGATCGAGGAGCAACATGAAGGGGAAGTGCTGATTCACTCGCAGGAGCAGGTGTGCGTGCAGCCAGATCATGGCCACGATCACGAGATTGAGCCGATGGATCCACACGGAGACCTGGTGGCGGAAAACCGTCTCGAGAAGGTTCTTCGTTTTCTGTAGCAGTCGCGACCTGTCGACGATCCAGCCGCTCATGAAAAATACTGCGTAGCACAGCACTGTGAGCGATCCGTAGAATCCCCAATCCCCAAGATACCGAGCAAGGCGGCTGGGGGAGTATGAATTATTGCTGTGTAGGTAGGCTGAGATGATCGCCAGTACGCCAAGCATTCCGTGCAGGCCGT
This sequence comes from Streptomyces sp. NPDC060209, assembly GCF_042728155.1. NCBI lineage: Bacteria > Bacillati > Actinomycetota > Actinomycetes > Kitasatosporales > Streptomycetaceae > Streptomyces > Streptomyces sp. NPDC060209. The sequence continues at coordinate 15,340 of NZ_JBHWZS010000075.1, read as the reverse complement.
AGATGGCTGGGAGCCCGACGAATCGGTCCAGCCACCGGGGCCTCGTGCTGAGCGCAATGGCCAGCAGCCACCATGCGTAGGCAATCAGTCCGAGGAAGATATAGAACTTCAGCTGGTCAGGTTCGGTGGCCAGAGCATCGTAAGTGAGCACCAAGGGGAGCGGGAACAACACCGTGAGGCTCCAGAAGAGCAGCTTGTGTATCACGACCCGTGCTCCATTTTTGCCGACGGGGTATGTGCGCTCGGTCTCGTGTCGCGTATGTTCTGCAGGTTGACGTAGATCAGTGCCGCCATGGTCAGGACGGCAACCGTCACGAGGATGATCGTCTTGCGTTTCGGATTCACGCGACAGCCTTTCTGGGCAAAGAAAAAACATCGGACTGCGGTCCGGAATTCGAGTCGTTCGATCGACCGGGCGCAATGCCGGATTCATTAAATGTGCTAGCTCATCGCGTGGCGGGATTCCTGGCAGCGGGCCCGCGCCGAGTCCTCGGCGGGGTTCACGCCGACGGTCAGGGTGTGATCAGAGGGTCACATCACCTGGAAGCTGCTGCCTTGGTCTTTTCGAGCGCGTCGTTGAATCCTTCGGGCGTATGACTGTTCCCCGCGACGCGGTCGAGTTCGACATCGTCGATGTCCCTGCCGGTCACGAGCTCCGGAACCGCGTCGGCGAAGCGCTTCTGCAATGCGAGAGAGGTCTCGTTCGTGGCGTGCGGGGTGACTTCGACGGCAGTGACCTCATCGTCCTCGAGGGTGAGACTGACCCCGATGCTCGAGCCGCGGGTCCCGTACTCACCGTCAACGGTGTACTCGCCATCCTCGTACGAGCTACGGCCCGGCGGGGCCGCGTCAGGGGAGCTGGAGGCGGCAGGTGAACTTGTGGACCTCGCGGCCGAGCTCGCGTCGTCGGCGTCCGGGGACGCACAGTTGGCCAGCGCCGCGGTGACGGAGACGCCCAGCAGGGCCGTCGTGAACTTCTTGCTCAGGACTGACATGTCTTTCGGCTTCCTCGGTTTCTGCTTTTCCGGTGTATCGCGGGCGGCTGCCGCCGCTCAGGTGAAGAGCTCGCCCAGGAAGTCCGGTGAGGCCTCGGCGCGCCCGTCGGAACCCATCCGTACGTACGTGAAGTCGAAGGAGTCCAGGAGCCGCCGCGGCTCGGTGAAGAAGAGGGCCGTCGCCAGGCCGTCGGCACGGGCCGCTTCTTCGGCCACGACCCAGGTGGCGGTCACCTCGCGCACGGGCACGCCGGTTCTCGCGTCGAGCACGTGGTGCAGTCCGTCCCCCCAAGCGCGCCGGCTGACACCGGAGGCGCACAGAGCTTGGCCCCGCAGTTCCGCGACGCCGATCACCAGTCGAGGATCGAAGGGATGCTCCAGACCGACGCGGGTGGCACGCTCGCCCCGATGACGCAGGTCACCGCTTGCGTCGACGACGGACCGGGTGTGGCCCGCCCCCTGGAGGGCTTCCGAGAGGATGTCGACCAGGTATCCCTTTCCGGCCGCTCCCACATCGATGACCAGCGGACGTCGTGTGACGACGGTCGTGCCGTCCCGGGTCACGTCCGCGGCCCAGGTTGCCCGCCCCCGGGCACGCTCCTTGGCCCGTACGTCATCGGGAGCGGGGGCGAGGGAGTACGAGGCGTCGTAGCCGAGAAGCTCCAACTCCCTTCCCACCAGTGGGTCTACGGCACCGTCGGTGGCCGCGAAGAGACGGTCGTAGAGTCCGAACAGCTCGAGCGAGTCCTCGGGGAAATCGAACCGTCCGCCATCGGGAGCGGAGGCGATCCGGGACACCAGCGAGTCCGGACGGAAGCGGGAGTACGTGGCATCGAACCGCTCGACCCGGTCGAGGAGGGCGGAGCGCAGCCCCAGGCTCAGAGGCTCGTCGGTCTCGATCACCCAGCGGGTTCCGATGGCATCGAAGTCGAACCGGCTCCCGCCCGGATTCGCTTTACCGGTAGCGGCTGCTTCCCGCTGCTCCTTCTCCGGCTTGTTGTGACTCACAGTGGGTGCTCCCTGCTGGCGACGACTTCTTGGGGCGTGACGGGCGGCCCGGCATTCTCGGGGCCAGGCTCGTGTTTCTGGAGCAGCGGCGTCGACGGCGCGCTCAGGGGGCGGGAATGGCGGATCCGGGCGGCGGGGGAGTGCCGAGGTGGGCGACTACATGCAGCTTTGCATTCCCTTGACCTTCGGGACAGCCGCGAGGGGGGCCGTGTCATACCCCCGCTCGTCACTCCCTGGCACGGCTCGGTCTGGCAGCTGGGCGGCCGGACCGGCAGGCTGCGTCACAGCTGGAGATCCCTTCGGTCGCCGGCTCACTCGGCCTATGAGCCACGGAGGGTGCGTGTTGCACAACGCTCCCACCGCCTTGTCGGTGTCGGCTCATGGCCGTGGACGACGGGACCCCCCACCTCCGGAAGGAACACAGAGATGGCCCACCTGAACAGAAGGATCTTGACCGCGGCGATGATGGGCGTATCCGTCACGGCCGTCCTGGCCGGCTGCTCGTCGTCGAACGACGCGGCCCCTACGAGCACGACGTCCACGTCGGAGAGTGCCGCCGCACCCACCAGCGAGTCAGCAGAGGAGCGTTCCTACGCCGACGGTGACTACAGCGCCGACGGTGAGTACGGAACCCAGGACTCGAGTATCGGCGTTTCCCTGACCCTCGACGACGGAGTGATCACCGACGTCGACGTCGATCCGCACGCGACCGACGAGACATCCCTCGACTACCAGGAGCGCTTCGCGGCAGCCGTCCCGGAACTCGTCGAGGGCAAGCGCATCGACGAGGTACAGCTGGAGCGCGTCGCAGGGTCGAGCGGCACGCCGGACGGCTTCAACGACGCCCTCGCGAAGATCAGGGACGAAGCTTCGAAGTAGAGGTGCGCCGCAGCCGCGACGGTGGACCGCCCGGCTCTCATGGCGACCCTCGCCCCTGATGCCGTGGCGAGGGGGGCCCTGTCGCACCCCCGTTGGCCGCTCCCTGGCAAAACCCGGCCTGCCTGTTCGGCGCGCGAAGCGGCACGGTGGATGACGTCACCCGCTCACCCACCTTCGCAGGAGCGTCTCCTCATGCCCACCCCCACCGACACGACCGTCCTCGTGGCGGATCAGGCCACAGCAGCACCGCGCCTGGACGGCGCCGGTGTGGCGTTGGGGGCCGCGCTGCTGGGCTTCTTCGTCATCACGCTGGATGCCTTGGTGGTCAATGTGGCGTTGCCGTCCATCCGGGGCAGCCTCGGCGGTGGCATCACCGGCCTGCAGTGGGTGATCGACGGCTACACGCTGATGTTCGCCGCTCTGCTGCTGTCAGCAGGCTCATTGACCGACCGGCTCGGGGCGCGGCGCACCTTCGGAGTGGGTCTGGCCCTGTTCGTTGCTGCCTCCGCCGTGTGCGGGCTTGCGCCGAATCTGGGCATGCTGGTCGGTGCGCGACTGGTGCAGGGCGCCGGTGCCGCGGTGATCGTGCCGTCTTCCCTGGCGCTGATCCGGGAGGCGTTCCCGGACGCGGGACGACGGGCGAGGGCGATCTCCATATGGGCGCTGGGCGGCTCGGTCGGCTCGGCAGCGGGCCCGGTCGCGGGTGGTTTCCTCAGCCAGGTGGACTGGCGACTGATCTTTTTCGTCAACCTGCCTGTCGGCGTGCTCGCCCTGTTCCTGCTTCTGCGTGCCCAGCGTTCGCCGCGGTCGGAGAAGGCGCCGTTCGACTGGCCTGGGCAGCTGTCGGCCGTCGTGGCGATGGCCGCGCTGACCTTCGCGGCGATCGAGGTCGGCAGTGCCGGCTTCGGCGCTCCGCAGGTGCTCGGCTCGTTCCTTCTCGCGGTGGGAGCGGTTGCGGTGTTCGTGGGGGCCCAGGCCCGTGGTCGGCATCCGATGGTCGGGCTGGCTCTGCTGCGGGACCGCACCATGGTGTTGTCCTCAGCCATCGGCTTCGCGCTCAATGTCGGGTTCTACGGCATGATTTTCCTGCTCAGTCTGTACTTGCAGCAGGCCAAGGGAATGTCCGCGCTGGCGACGGGGCTGGCCTTCGTCCCGATGACGCTGCTGACCGCGTCGGTCAGTCCCACCGCTGCCTGGTTCGCCGCACGGTTCGGCGCCCGTATGCCTGTGATCACCGGTCAGGTGGCCATGGCGGCCGGCCTGGTGCTGCTGGCCCTTGTGCCGGCCTCGGCGCCGACGTGGCTCCTGATCGCCGCGATGATCCCGGTCGGGGCAGGCGGCTCACTGGCCGTTCCCGCTCTTACCTCCCTCCTGCTCGACCATGTGGCGCCCGGTCGGGCCGGCACGGCCACAGGGGTGCTGAACACCTCGCGTCAGGTCGGCGGCGCCCTCGCGGTCGCGGTCTTCGGCGCGCTGATCGCCGAGCCCGGCCACCTGTCGGGCGGGCTCGAGGCCAGCCTGCTCATCGCCGCGGCCGCGGTCCTCTGCACGACCGCGGCGAGTTTCCTGCTCCGGCCGGTCGCCCGCGTGTGACTCCTGGGCTACGCGCTGCGGTGACGCAGACTGACCTGAGAAGCAGACAAATTGGAGAAATGCAAATGAAATACATCAAACTGCGTGAGCTGAAGGTGTCGCGGATCGGTCTGGGTGCGATGGGCATGTCCCACGGCTACACCGGATCCGGGACGGATGAGGCGGAGTCGGTCCGTACCCTGCACCGAGCGCTCGAGCTGGGGGTGACGTTGATCGATACTGCGGAGATCTACGGCCCGTACACCAATGAGGAGCTCCTCGGTCGCGCGCTGAAGGGCCGCCGCGACGAGGTCGTGCTGGCGACCAAATTCGGTCTGGTCTCGCACGCCGGTGAGGGCGCCTGGAATCTGGACAGCACCCCCGCCAACATCCGCACTGCCGTCGAAGGCTCTTTGAAGCGGCTTGGCACCGACCACATCGATCTCTACTACCAGCACCGGGTCGACCCGAACACTCCCATCGAGGAGACGGCAGGCGCGGTCGGCGAGCTGATCGCTGAGGGAAAGGTCCGTGCATTCGGCCTGTCCGAGGCCGGCCCGGACACCATTCGCCGCGCCCACGCCGTTCACCCTGTGACGGCCGTCCAGTCGGAGTACTCCCTCTGGACCCGGGGCGTGCAGGACCGGGTGCTACCGGTCCTGCGTGAGCTGAACATCGGCCTGGTGCCGTTCTCGCCGCTGGGCCGTGGGTTCCTGACCGGCACGATCCGCTCCGCCGACCAGTTCGACGAGAACGACTTCCGCCGCGACAACCCGCGCTTCACCGGCGAGAACTTCGAGCACAACCTGCGGCTGGCCGACGAGGTCAAGGCGATCGCGGCCGAGGTGGGCGCCACTCCGGCGCAGGTCGCGCTGGCCTGGCTGCTCGCGCAGGGCGACGACGTCGCTCCCATCCCCGGCACCAAGCGCGTGGCTCGGGTCGAGGAGAACAGCGCCGCCGACGCCGTCGAGCTGACCACCGAGCAGCTCGCCAAGCTCAGCAGCCTGCCTCCCGCCGCAGGTGACACCCACACCGAAGCCCAGCAGCAGATGCTCGAACGCTGACCCGAAGCGGTTCACGGGCCCGGCGGCAGATGACGGCCGGCGCTCGGACGACGTACCCGATCCCCTTCAACGCACAGCACATAGGAGACCCCCGTGCAGACCGTCACTCTGAACAACGGCGTCAAGATGCCCATCCTCGGATTCGGCGTGTTCCAGATCCCGCCGGAGGACACCGAGCGGACCGTCACTGACGCGCTTGCCGCCGGCTACCGGCTGCTGGACACGGCCGCCGCGTACGGCAACGAGGAAGCCGTCGGCCGCGCCATCAGGAGCAGCGGAGTCCCGCGCGAGGACCTGTTCGTCACCACCAAGCTGTGGATCCAGGACGCTCCCGGAGAGGAGAATGCCAAGCGCGCCTTCGAGACCTCGCTGCGCAAGCTCGGCCTCGAATACCTCGACCTGTACCTGATGCACCAGCCGTTCGGCGATGTCTACGGGCAGTGGCGGGCCATGGAGCAGGTGCATCACGAGGGGCGCGCCAAGGCGATCGGGGTGGCCAACTTCTACCCCGACCGGCTCGTCGACCTCATCAGCAACAACGACGTCACCCCCGCGGTCAACCAGATCGAGACCCACCCCTTCTTCCAGCGCACCGCCGATCAGGATGTCATGCGTGAACACGGCGTACAGATCCAGTCCTGGGGCGGATTCGCCGAAGGCAAGAACAACCTCTTCACGAACCCGGTCCTGAGCGAGATCGGCAAGGCGCACGGCAAGTCAGTGGCCCAGGTCGTGCTCCGCTGGCTCATCCAGCGTGAAGTCGTCACCATCCCCAAGTCCGTCCGCGCCGAGCGCATGGCGGAGAACTTCGACGTTTTCGACTTCGAGCTCACCGACGACCAGATGGCCTCCATCGCCACCTTGGACACCGGCTCGTCGCTGTTCTTCGACCACCGCGACCCCGCGGTCGCCGGCCAGCTCGGCAAGCGGCGCCTGACTGACTGACCCGGGCCACCCACCGCACCGACCAGAGGTTCAGCATGTCCCAGAAGCAGCAGATCACCGACGTACTCATGGTCGGTGCGACCGGCACCATCGGGCAGCTCGCGGTTCGAGCCGCGGAGCGCCACGGCCTGCGCCCGCGGGCTCTCGTCCGCGACACGGGGCGAGCCGCACGGCAGCTGCCCGGCATCGAGCTCGTGCAGGGAGACCTCGAGGACGGCGCCTCCCTACGGAACGCGGTCGCCGGAGCCGATGCCATCGTCCTTACTCACGGATCCGGTGGCGACCCACGCCCAGACGCCCGTGAACACATCGATTACGGAGGCGTCCACAACGTCCTCACGGCACTCGACGGCGCCCGGCCCCGGGTCGCTCTCATGACCTCCATCTACGCCACTCGCGACGACGTCGCCGGCGCGAACCCGTGGAAGCGACGCTCCGAGCGCCTCTTGCGAGCCAGTGGGCTGCCCTACACGATCGTGCGACCCGGATGGTTCGACCACGCCGGCCCCACCCAACGGCGACTCGTCCTGGAACAGGGCGGGACAGTTGACGGTGGAATCTCCAGCGACCAGATCGCCGAGACGCTCGTACGGAGCCTGCTGACCGACACCGCCCTGGGCAAGACCTTCGAGCTGATCGCCGCAGAGGGGGAGGGGCCCTCCGACCAGGCAGCCTGGGCCGGTCTCTTCGGTGCTCTGAAGGGTGACGGGCCCCGTTCCACGGACGGTGCGCTGGACCCGGCCGATCTCCCGGTCGAAGCCGAACCCCAGCGGATCCGCGCCGATCTCGACGAGATCCGTTCGCTCCGGAGGAGCGACGGACGATGACAGCAGGTGGGCGTGGAGCTGGAGCACGTCCTTCAGCCGTGGCAGGGCGCCGTGCGCTCCTTCGCGGCGCACTTCTGACAGGAGCGACCCTCATGACCGGAGCCCAGATCAGCGGCTGTTCCGTGTCGAAGGACGGCAGGAGCGCACCGGACCCCCCTGGTCGGACTTCACCGCAGACCCATGAGCGCACCGCCCCAACCACTTCGTCCGGGCAGCGGGTGCTACTGGCGTACTTCTCCCGGGCGGGCGAGAACTACTCGTACGGAGGGCGCACCGACCTCAGGACGGGCAACACCGAAGTCCTGGCCCGGACGATCAGTGAGCACATCGAGTGCGACGTCCACCGCATCGAAGCCGTCGATCGTTATCCCGACGACTACGAGGAGACCGTCGCTCGCAACGTCCGCGAGCAGGAGAGCGACGCCCGCCCGGCCATCGCGGACCTCCCGGCCTCGATCGAACCGTACGACACGGTGCTGCTGGGCAGCCCCATCTGGAACGTTCGCGCTCCCATGATCATGACGACCTTCACGCAGAAGTTCGACTTCGGCGGCAAGACGGTCCTCCCGGTCACCACGTATGCCATGAGCGGGCTCGGCACCACCGAGAGCGACTACGCCAGGTCGTGCCCCGGCGCGACTATCGGCGACGGACTCGCGGTACGTGGTGAGGAGGTCCGCGAGGCAGAGGCCGACGTCAGGTCCTGGCTGCGACGCACCGGCCTTCTCAGGGACTGAGCCGGCCAGTCGCCGAGCAGCCCTCCCACAAGCGCACGCGGACCGGACCGCCCGTGGCTCCCACCGAGACACGACGGACAGCACGACAGAAAGGCAGTCCTCTTGTGCCCACTTGGTTCATCACCGGCTGCTCCACCGGCCTCGGCCGCGCCCTCGCCGAGGCCGTCCTGGAGCGGGGCTGGAACGCGGTCGTCACCGCGCGCAGCGTCAGCAAGGTTCAGGACCTCGCCGCAGCCCATTCCGAGACCGCTCTCGCGCTGGCGCTGGACGTTGGCGACACCGCCGGCGTCGCCCGGGCGATGGAGCAGGCGGAGGACCGTTTCGGCGCGGTCGACGTGCTCGTCAACAACGCGGGGCACGGCTACCGCGCGGCTGTCGAGGAGGGCGAGGACGCGGAGGTGGGGGAGTTGTTCGCCACCAACTTCTTCGGCCCCGTCGCGCTGATCAAGGCAGTGCTGCCGGGCATGCGCGCCCGGCGCCGTGGCGCGATCGTCAATGTCTCGTCGATCGCGGGGCAGTACTCGTCGCCCGGTTCCGGTTATTACTCCGCGACCAAGTTCGCCCTCGAAGGGATGTCGGACGCCCTGAGCAAGGAGGTCGGCCCGCTCGGCATCAAGGTGCTCGTCGTCGAACCTGGTGCTTTCCGAACCGACTTCGCGGGCCGCTCGCTGCAGCAGTCCCGCACCCCCATCGAGGACTACGCCGGGACCGCGGGGCTGCGCCGCAAGGAGAACGACACCACCCACGGCCGCCAGCCCGGCGATCCTGAGAAGGCCCCGCAGGTCATCATCGACGCGCTGGAGTCCGGGAACACCCCCTTCCGGCTTCTCCTCGGCAGCGATGCCGTCACGGTCGTACGCGAGGAACTCACGGCTCGCATCGGCGAAGTCGATGCCTGGGAGGCCGTGAGCAGGACGACGGATTTCGCTGACTGACCGGCGCGTCAGAAGGATTGGGCCCCGGCTGCCCGGGGCCGAGGGGCGCGAGAAACGTTGGAGCCAAGTTTCGGTGGCGCGGGCATGAAGGCAGTAGGAGCGAAGCAGTTCGGTGGCGCGCAGGTCCTGGAGGACCTCGAGCTGCCCGTACCCGAGGCCGGGCCGGGGCAGGTGCGTATCCGTGTGCGCGCGGCGGCGGTGAACCCGACCGACACCATGCTGCGCAACGGCGCGGCGATCTCGGCCTGGCGGCAGAACGCACCGCCCTACGTGCCGGGGATGGAGGCGGCAGGAACAGTGGAGCGGATCGGTGAGGGCACGCGGACGGATCTGCGGATCGGTGACCGCGTGATGGCCGTCGTCGTACCGGTCGGCAGCCACCGTGCCTACGCCGAGCAGATCGTGGTGGCCGCCGACTCGGTGGCGCGTTCACCCGCGAACGCGAGCGACGTGGAGGCGGCGACGCCGCCGATGAATGGGCTCACCGCGCGGCTCACCCTCGACGACCTCCGTCTTCGTCCAGGGGCCACGGTTGCGGTGACTGGGTCGCAGGAGCCGTGGGCGGATACGTGATCGAGCTGGCGAAGGCGGACGGCCTGCGCGTGATCGCGGACGCCGCACCGAAGGACGAGGCGCTGGTGCGTGGGCTGGGCGCCGATGTGGTACTGCCCCGCGGGGAGAACTACCCCCGGCGTGTACGTGCGGAGGCGCCGGGGGGCGTGGACGGCGCGGTGGACACCGCGCTGCTGGAGAGAAGGCTGCTCCCGGCGGTGCGGGACGGTGCACGTATCGCCACACTGCGCCGCTTCGAGGAAGAGGGCGAGCGGGGAGTGACCTTCCACCCCGTGGTCGTCTCGGAACGCGCCCGGGAGGCCGACAAGCTGGAGAGGCTTTGCCGTCAGGCGGAGGAAAGCCTGCTGACGCTGCGTGTCGCCGAGGTGCTGCCCGTGCGGGAAGCAGCCGAAGCGCATCGCCGACTGGAGGGGGGCGGCGTGCGGGGCCGTCTCGTGCTCACTTCTGAGTCACGCGCACGAGGACTCCGGTCGAGCCTCCGCGCGCCGCGCAAGTGCGTGATGCCGGAACACTCGGGGGCGGCACCTCAAACGCCCCAGTGTGACACTCCCGCCCCGCCCGGGACAGAGGCCAGGGGGGCCGTGTCATCACCCCGGCTGGCCAACCCCTGGCTCAACACGGCCTGTTGCTGTTCCGGAACACCCCTCACGCTGTACGGAACCCGCATCACCTCCCGCGCCGAGGAGCGGGCGAGGCGACCTTCGTGTCGCGGATGCGGACAGGTCAGTACGACGCCATCTTCTCCAGTGCCGAAAGAGTGGGTATGTCTACCGAACCTTCCGATACGTCTGACTCTCCTCCCACCCGGACCGCCCCGTCGCGCCGTACCTTCATCGCGACGACCTCCGCGGTCGGCGGAGTCATAGCAGCAGGTGGTCTGGCCTCCGGCTCCACGCTGTTGAGCGCCCAGTCGGCAGCAGCCGCCGAAGCGCCACCGTCCAGCCGCGTCACGCTGTCCGTCAACGGCCGGCGGCACACCGTGACGGTCGACAACCGCACCTCGCTGCTGGACCTGCTGCGCGAGCATCTCGGCCTGACCGGTTCGAAGAAGGGCTGCAACGCTGGAGCCTGCGGAGCATGCACGGTCCTGGTCGACGGGCGCCGTGTGAACTCCTGCCTCACCCTGGCGGTCCGCCTGGACGGAGCCGAGGTGACCACGATCGAGGGTCTCGCGGACGGTGACGAACTCCACCCGCTGCAACAGGCGTTCATCGACCAGGACGCCCTTCAGTGCGGCTACTGCACGCCGGGGCAGATCATGTCCGGTGTCGGCTGCATCCAGGAGCGCCACACCGGATCCGAGGAAGAGATCCGGGAATGGATGAGCGGCAACATCTGCCGCTGCGGCTGTTACGTCAAGATCGTGCGTGCGGTCGAGCAGGCCACAGGCCGGAAGTGAGTGCCGATGTATCCCTTCTCCATCACCAAGGCGCCCACCACACGTGAGGCCGTCGACGCCGGCCGGCGCGGCGGACGGTACATCGCGGGCGGCACGACCCTCGTCGACCTGATGCGCGAGACGGTCGAACGCCCGGACACGCTGGTCGACATCAGTGGCCTGCCCCTGGGCGAAGTCACCGTCACCGGGCGCGGTGGACTGCGTATCGGGGCGCTCGTGACCATGGCCGAGGCCGCCGCCCACCGCAAGGTACGCAGCACCTACCCGGTCATCTCGCAGGCACTGGAGCTGAGCGCGTCGGCGCAGCTGCGGAACATGGCGACCGTCGGCGGCAACATCATGCAGCGCACCCGCTGCACGTACTTCCGAGACGTCACCGCGGCCTGCAACAAGCGCGAACCGGGCTCCGGCTGCGCAGCGCGGGAAGGCTACAACCGCACCCACGCGATTCTGGGTACCTCCGATGATTGCGTGGCCACCCACCCCTCCGACGTGGCCGTCGCGTTCGCCGCCCTGGAGGCGCGCGTGGTGCTGCTGGGCACGGGCGGGGAACGAACGGTGCCCTTCGCCGACTTCCTGCTGCGCCCCGGCCGCTCCCCCCAGCGCGAACATGACATCCGCCAGGGCGAGCTGATCACGGCCGTGGAGATCCCGGCGCACCCGCGCCCGCTGAAGTCGGGATACCTCAAGGTCCGTGACCGTCAGTCCTACGAGTTCGCCCTCACCTCTGCTGCCGTCGCCCTGCACATCCGTCGTGGCGTCATTCGCGAGGCGAAGGTCGCCGTCGGCGGCGTGGGAACGGTGCCGTGGAAGCTGCCCGCCGTCGAACAAGCCCTCCTCGGCGAGCGCCCGACGGAACGGCTCTGGGGTCGGGCGGCCGAGTCGGCATCGGACGGGGCGCAACCCCTCACGCACAACCGCTTCAAGATCGAGCTGCTCAAGCGGACCGTGGAACGCCAGCTGCGCATCGTAGGAGACGACACATGAGCCCCCAGCCGCAGGCAGCCGTCGGCGCGCCGCTCTCCCGCGTGGACGGGCGCCTGAAGGTCACCGGTCAGGCGAAGTACGCCGCCGATCACGAGCCCGAGGGGGTCGTGCATGCCGTCGTGGTCGACAGCCACGTCGCCCGGGGTCGGATCACGTCCATCGACACCCGTGCGGCCGACGCCCAGCCGGGCGTGCTCAAGGTCCTCCATCACGCCAATGCCCCGACGCTGCCCTACGGGCCCAACCCCGGGTCGCTCAACCTGCCCGGTGAGCGGCTGCGCGTCTTTCAGGACGACCAGATCCGCTTCCGGGGCCAGCCGATTGCCGTCGTCGTGGCCGCCACCCTGGAAGCCGCCCAGCATGCGGCGACCCTGGTGAAGATCGAGTACGACGCCGAACCGTCCATCACCGACCTGACCGACGCCCCGGCACCGGGCCAGCCCGTCACCTACGCACGCGGCGACGCGGAGACCGCCCTGCAATCGGCCCCTGTTCAGCTGGAGATGACTTACCGTCCCGCGCGCAACCACCACAACGCGATGGAGCTCCACGCCACCGTCGCCCAGTGGGACGGCGACCGGCTCACGCTCTGGGACAAGACCCAGTGGGTACAGAGCCCTCGCGCCGAGATCGCCGCCAACTTCGGTATCCCGCCCGAGAACATCCGAGTCATCTCTCCCTTCGTCGGCGGCGCGTTCGGCAACTCTGCTCGGGCTTGGCCACACATCACGGTCGCCGTCCTCGCCGCCCGCGAGGCGAAGCGCCCGGTCAAACTCGTACTGGCACGTGAGCAGCTGTACTCCGGAGTCGGCTACCGGCCCGGGTACGAGTACCGGATACGCCTGGGCAGCGACCGGAACGGCCGCCTCACCGCGATGGCCCACGACCTGCGGGGCGAGACCTCGCGTTACGAGACGTTCTCGGAACGTGGTGTCCTCTCCCCGGGGCAGATGCTGTACACCACACCGCACGTCTCCCAGACGTACCGAACGGTCCCCCTGGACGTGAACACCCCCACTCCTATGCGCGGGCCGGGGTACTCCACCGCGGCCTTCGCGGTCGAGAGCGCGATGGACGAGCTCGCCCACGAGCTGGGCATCGACCCCATCGAGCTGCGGCAGCGCAACGAACCCGAAAACGACCAGGCCAGTGGTCGGCCCTTCTCCACCCGTCGGCTGCGCGAGTGCTACACCACCGGCGCCCGGGAGTTCGGCTGGAACCGCCGCAACCCGAAGCCCCGCTCCACCCGCGACGGTGACTGGCTGATCGGCACCGGCATGGCCACCGCGCTCTACGACACCCTGCGGTTCCCGGGCCAGGCCCGAGTCCGGCTGGACGTCGACGGCACCGCCCTGGTCGAGTCCGCGACCAGCGACATGGGCCCGGGCACGTACACCTCCATGACCCAGGTCGCCGCCGACGCCCTCGGCCTCGCCGTCCGCAACGTGACCTTCAGACTCGGCGACACCGACCTGCCCCCGGCGCCCATCCACGGCGGTTCGCTGACCATGGCCAGCGTCGGCTCCACCGTCCAGGACGGCTGCGACAAGCTCCGTCAGCAGGCGATCACACTCGCCGTCGGGGACGAGGGCTCGCCGCTGTACGGCGCGAGCGCGGAGGACATCGTCGTCCGTGGGGGCCGATTGCACTTGAAGGACAACCCCGCCCGCGGAGAGACCTACCGCCAACTCCTCACCCGCAACGACCGGGAGTCCCTGGAGGCGCTCGGCTCCTATACCCCGGCCCAGTCCCGGTCCTCGATGTACGCCTACGGCGCGGTCTTCGCCGAGGTCGCTGTCGATGCCCGTCTCGGGCTCGTCCGGGTGCGGCGCATTCTGGGCGTCTTCGACGCGGCCGCATCATCAGCCCTAAGCTCGCCGACAGCCAGGCCATCGGCGCCATGGTGGGGGGCATCGGCACGGCCCTGCTGGAACACACGGTCACCGACCACCGCGACGGCCGGATCGTCAACGCGAACCTGGCCGATTACCTGGTCCCCGTGAACGCCGACGTCACCGACCTGAGGGCCATCTACATCGACGGCCGGGACGACGAAGCCGATCCCATCGGAGTCAAGGGCCTCGGCGAGGTCGTACTGGTCGGCGTGGCACCCGCCATCGCCAACGCCGTCTTCCACGCCACCGGCCGACGAGTGCGTGACCTGCCTATCACCGCCGAATCCCTGCTCTGAGCCGGCCCATGGGCAGCGGTGCACCGGTCACCGCTGCCCACAGGCCGGCCCGTTGTCCCACCCGGAGACCCGCCCATGCTGAACATCGCGGACACGCTGCACACCTGGTGCCGCGCAGCCCGCCCTTTCGCCCTCGCCACCGTCGTCCGGATCAGCGGCAGTGCGCCGCTGCCCGTCGGCACCGCGCTGGCCGTGGACGCCGACGGCAACGCGGTCGGCAGCGTGTCCGGAGGCTGCGTGGAGGGTGCCGTCTACGAGCTGTGCCAACAGGTGCTCGCGTCGGAAGGACCACCGGCCCGGGCACGGTTCGGCTACTCCGACGACGACGCCTTCGCCGTCGGTCTGACCTGCGGCGGGGAGATCGACGTCTTGGTGCAACGCATCGATCCCACTCTCCAGCCGCACCTCGCCGCGTTCTTCGGCGAGGTGAGGTCCGGCCGACCCACCGCCGTGGCGCAGATCATCGACGGACCTGATCACCTCTTGGGCTGCACCCTGCGGATCACGGGGGATGACGAAGCGCATGACGGGACCACCGGCCGCGAGGACCGGGACCAGGCGGTCGCGGCGCAGGCCCGTGCGCAGTTGCGTACAGGCAGTACGCGCCGGGTCGAGGTCGGTGGAGACGCGGCGACCTGCCCCGAAAGACTGTCCGTGCTGGTCCACACCCACGCTTCACGCCCACGCATGCTCATCTTCGGCGCCGTCGACTTCGCCGGCGCCCTGAGCCAGGTAGGCCACTTCCTCGGCTACCGGGTCACGATCTGCGACGCCCGCCCCGTCTTCGCTACTTCCGCGCGCTTCCCGCACGCCGACACGGTTGTGGTCGACTGGCCGCACCGCTACCTCGCCACTGCGGACGTCGACGAGCGAACCGCCATCTGCGTGCTCACGCACGACGCCAAGTTCGACATCCCTTTGCTCCAGCTGGCACTCGGCCTGCCGGTGGGGTATGTCGGCGCACTCGGCTCACGACGTACCCATGCTCACCGCCTGCAACTTCTCCGGCAGGCCGACGTCCCCGAGGAGCACCTCGCACGGCTGCGCTCCCCGATCGGCCTTGACCTCGGTGCCCACACGGCCGAGGAAACCGCGATTTCCATCACGGCGGAAATCATCGCTGTCACCCATCAGGGCACAGGAACACCTCTCACCCGGCGCACAGGCCCGATCCATCACCCCGTCCCGCCGTTGTGAGCGCGATCGAGCGATCCCCCTGTGCGGGTGC
>NZ_JBHWZS010000074.1:0-31911 GCF_042728155.1 Streptomyces sp. NPDC060209 | reverse complement strand
AAGTCATACGGGGAACGGTAGGCCACCCCGGGGGTGGTGAGCAGGCGCATTTCGCCGACACCTGAACTTGGATCCATTCCGGCCGATCGGCATCCTGCCGTCCCGCCAGTCGGGCCAGCTACGGCTCCCCGTCGGCAGTCCCGCACCCAGCAGCGTCCGGTGCTCCGGAGCGAAGCGGAACCCCCAGCGCTCCTCCACCTGATCGAGTTCCCGCTCGCTCATGCCTCGCTCGATCTCGACTCCGGCAGGGAGCATGGCGAGCAGCGCCTGGGCGTCTTTGGAGGTCAGCGGGTTCTCGCGGCTGATCGAAGTCATACGGGGAACGGTAGGCCACCCCGGGGGTGGTGAGCAGGCGCATTTCGCCGACACCTGAACTTGGATCCATTCCGGCCGATCGGCATCCCCGGCTGACGCTGGACGAGGCCGGCAGTTGCTGCGGTCGGCTTCGGCACACGCGGCGGAAGGGCATCGAGACTCTGGGACCGGAACGAGCGGCGCAACTCCTCGACCGGCACCACCGGCCGGTGCGCCTCGGTCAGGACACAGCTGTCGACTCATAGGAGTCTGTTCCGGCCTCGACGCTGGTGCCGTTGAGACCGGAACGCTTCGGTCAGCTGCTCCCGGCCCCCGCGGACCAGTGGGGCGTGAGCGGGACTCCGAAGTGCATCAGTTTCTCCAGGACGTAACTCCTGGTCTCCTCGGTCATGAAGGGGTGAGCCGCGTCGAGCACGTCCAGGTCATCGAGCAGGAGCTCCAGAACCTGGAACCAGAACGCGTCGTTCAGCGTCTTGTCCGCGCTGCGCAGGCCGAGATCGACGCATTCGAAGCAGCGGCGCAGGAGATCCTCGTGTGCGGACGGACGCCGCAGCGCGGGAATCACCAGAGGCTCGGCGAACCCGTCCCTGAGGAGCGGGTAGAGAAGCACTTCACCGCTCGCGCCCTCCTCTTCCGACAGGGCCCGGATCGGCTCCGCCGTCTCGGGCACTGTGCCCAGGAGTATCTCCTGGACATTCGAACGCGTCATGGCGGACGCCTGCATCCACTCTCCTCCTCGACAGAAACGACTGCCCAGCTCCATACCCTCGCGGCAGACCCTGTCTGACCACGTTCTGCGAGCTCGGTCTGGAAGCCGTCGGCCAACGCCTTGAGCCGGACCAGGCGGTGATCGAGTGCCGGCGCCCAGCCGCGTTCACCGATTAGCGGCCAGCACCGCCGCGAGGCCCTCTTGTAGATCTTTGACGAAATACTCGGGAACCTCCAGCGACGGGAAATGTCCCCCGATTTCGGGCGACCTCCATCGGACGATCTGCCGGTACCGCTGCTGCGCCCAGGCGCGCGGACACTTCTCGATGTCGCGGGGATACATACTGATTGCTGACGGGACGTCGACCCGGAGTTCGGGATCGAGCGAGTTGTGGCTTTCGTAGTAGATTCGGGCCGCCGATGCGCCGGTCCGCGTCAGCCAATACAGGGTGACGTCGTCAAGAATACGATCTCTGGAAATCCTCTCGAACGGGCTGTCTTCGGTGTCTGACCACTCGGCGAACTTGTCAAGGATCCAGGCGAGAAGTCCGATCGGTGAGTCGACGAGCGAGTAGCCGATGGTCTGCGGTCGGGTCGCCTGCTGCTTCGCGTACGCCGCGCGGTGGCGCCAGAAATCGCGGGTTTCCTCGGTCCACTTGCGCTCGACCTCCGTCAGCCCGTCCGTTGTCAACCCGGGTGGTGCCTCCGCGAACGTTGTGTGGATGCCGAGAACGTGCGCCGGGAACCTGCCGCCCAGGACCGTGGTGATCACACCTCCCCAGTCGCCGCCGTGGGCTACGAACTTGCCGTAGCCGAGCCTTCCCATCAGTTCCACCCATGCGGCCGCGATCTTTTCGGTTCCCCACCCGGTGGTGGCCGGCTTGTCGCTGTAACCAAATCCCGGTAGCGACGGGACCACGACGTGGAACGCCGGCGCGTCTGGATCTTTCGGATCTGCCAGCTCGTCCACCACATCGATGAACTCAGCAATGCTGCCTGGCCAGCCGTGCGTCAAGATCAGAGGAGTGGCATCCGCGCGTGCGGATCGGCGGTGCAGGAAGTGGATTCCCAGATCATCGATGGTCGTGCGGAACTGGCCGATCCGGTTGAGGCGCGCTTCGAACGACCGCCAGTTGTATCCGGTGCGCCAGTAGTTCACGACATCGACGAGGTCGGCGAGAGGAACGCCCTGTTCCCATCGGTGAGGGTCGGGCGCGGCGCGATAGACCGTCTCAGCCTCCGGTAGTCGCGCCGCGGCTAGTCGCGCGCGCAGATCATCGAGGTCAGCGTCGGTTGCGTGGGCTTCAAATGCTTGCACGTCGCTGGTTGGACGGGGCATGAGACCTCCTGGCCATCGCGGAGCCGGCAACGATCCATCGCGAACCGTCTAAGACGGTTCTAGCAGTTCCCCGAGCCACGCTGCAACCAGCTAAGGTGGTTCCATGCGTGCTGCGTTTCCTGACTTCCGCCTCGGTAATGTGCTGGCGACCAGCTTCACTGGCACTCTGTCGGAGCGTCATGGCGACGCTGTGGAGCGCATTCCCACGCCGCACCGACTCGTCGACTGGCTGGCAGTGAACGGCCTCGCCGTGGACTCCTGCAGCACTGCCCAGCTCGACCTCGCCCGGGAGCTGAGGGAGTCGATTCACGCCGCCGCGACAGCGGCCGCGATCCAGGACGCTCTCCCAGCATCCGCTGTCCAAGTCATCAATGACTGCAGCGCTCAGGGTCGGGCCGCAGCGATCCTGACGCACGAGGGTAAGCGGCGATGGCGGCTCAGCTCGGCTTCCTGCGTGGAAGACGCCCTCAGCGTGATCGCCGCCGACGCGATCAGCATCATCGCGGGCGAGCGAGACGGAAAGCTGGCCTTGTGCGGATCACCAACCTGCCAAGCCGCCTTCTTCGACACCAGCCAAAGTCGCACCCGCAAATGGTGCGACATGAACACGTGTGGGAATCGTCAGAAGAAAGCACGCTTCAATGCCAACCAGCGCAAAAACCCCAGATCAGCGGAGTGATCGTTACCCTCGGTCTCATCCAAGTGGGTCCCGCGCCGACCGTCGCCGCCCTTCTGCACCATCGAACGCAGTTGCGGGAGCTAAGGGCTGTCCCGTAATCCCCGGCGGGCGCACGACGACAGCTACGGCACCTCGCCGCGTTGTCGGGTCGCCCGAATACGCCCAGTATGAGGACGCCCCTCCGCCTTGCGATGCACCGCATCCGACGCCGCGCGCTGATCCACCGGGCATTACGGGACAGCCCTTAGGTGCAATCCTCCATGGATGAATCATCTCGGCGACGTGAACCTGCGCACCTGGACGCTGCGCTTCATGGCCCTCCTCGCAGCCGACACCCAGGATCAGATCGCCTGGCTGGGCGAGCGTGAGCTGGAGACGAAGGACGCCGTTGAAGAGGTGGAGTTGCTCTGCCGCATCTCCGAAGGACTCGCGGAGCGCGGAGCCTTCGAACCCGAGGAACAGCACGTTCTCCAGGCCATCGGCCGTCGCCTCGGCGAGATCGACGGCGCGAGCCGCGTCGGTCTCTGGGCCGCCGCCCTGGCCACAGATCCGGCGTGGGACGAAATACGTCCTCTCGCCCGCCAGTTCCTCCTCAAGACGCTGGGCGACTGGCGTCAGCCACTGCCACGCCCTGCGCGCCCGCATACGGACGACCGCTGAGCACGTCCAGGCCGCCTGTGCTTCGGTGGAGGGATGCGGCGGGATCGAGCGGCGAGTGGGCTTGCAGGTTGGCTGTTGCCTGGTTGCCGGCGGCTGCCGGACGGCATCGCCGCGACCTAGTCCTGCCGCTTTTCGTACGCTTCCCGGATGGTGGCGGGTATGCGGCCGTTGTCATTGACAAGGTAGCCGTTGGCTCGGGCCCACGTTCGTACGACGTCGACTTCGGCGCTGCGATCGAACATGAAGGCGTCGGCTGTCCCGTTGACGATGTAGGCAGGCACGGGTGTGGCATCGAGCCACTCCCGAGGTAGAGAGAGCCCGAAGTGGGCTCCGATGACATTCAGACAGCGTCGTCCGTGATGGGGTATCTCTTCACTCTCCTCTGCGTAGTCCGTACCACCGGGTCCGAGGAGGCCTTCACGGACGAAAGCGGGCAGCAGAAAGTCACGGTCCTCTCCGTTCCGGGTCCGCTCCTCGCCAATCCCGAAGGAACAGAGAAGGTGCCCGTCGCGGGCATACTCGAATTGGGCAGGCGGGGATTCGGGCCACGAGGACAGCACCACGGCTTCGCCCCCGTGCCGCGAAAGCTCACCCCACCGGTAGCTCCCCACTGGGGACCCGTATTCCAGGGCGTAGGACCATCCGGCGCTCCGGCCGACACGTGCCCCACTGGCCGCGCCGTATTCCTCGCTGTGGCCGGACCAGGCCATCTTCCGTGCCTGTGCGTCCAGGAGCGGCCTCGCCACAGGGACCGCTGCCCCCACACCCAGTCGCTGAGCAAGCTCATCCGGTTCCATGCCGCGTGCGAAGACGACAGTGAAATCCCAGTCCCTCAGCTCCGCCAGCCACCCAATGCCCTCTGCCAAGACAACCCCCCACTCGGCCGCCAACGTCTTGAGGAGCGTAACCACAAACACTGACATCGAGCTGTCTGGACCAGGACGTGCCGTGCACACACGGTCGGCCAAGCTCTCCGAGTGGCTGCCGTACTCGCTGGAGAACACCATCAAGCTGCGCCGCAAGCTCACGCCTACGCGAAGTACGAGATACTCATCGGCCCTTGACTCGCACCCGTGCTCGGCTCGAAGCGCCTTGAATCGCTGAGTGTGGCTGACGTCCGGCGCTTCCTGGTCCGCCTGGAGGAGAGGACCACCGCGGCCACCGCCAAGAATCTCGCCGCGCCCACCGCACCGTCCCGACCGCTGCCTGCCGCGAAGAACTGGTCCTGCGGAACGTGGCCACCCTGGTCGCCCCAGTTCGTGGCGGACGGGGGCTCCAAACCACAGGCGTCCGGTGTCGTCCATGTCCGGCATGGATGTCAGCCTGCCTCGACCTGTGGTCGCTCGGACAGCACGTTCGGGTGCGTACCTCATGCGGGTTCCGGCCCAGGCGCCCAGGCTTGGCCTCACGATATGTCTCCTCGTGAAGGTGAAAGAACATGCCGACGTACGTCGCCTTGCTGAACTGGACCGATCAAGGGGTCCGAAACTACAAGGACACCGCCAAGCGCTCCGAGGCCTTCGGGGCAGCGGTGGAGAAGCTTGGGGCGAAGGTCCTGAGCATTTACTGGACCGTCGGTCCGTACGACCTCGTGGCCATCGTCGAGGCGCCCGACGACGAGACTGCCACGGCAGCACTCCTGCAACTCGGTGGGGTGGGCAACATCCGCTCCACGACTCTGCGGGCCTTCGGCCCGGAGGAGATGGGGCGCATCATCGCCAAGGCGGCCGGCTGACGACCCACGTCGTCCGAGACCCCAGCGCGAGGCAGCAAGCCATCTGGACCGCATGCTGAAGCGGCAGCATCCCGACCGTGGACAACCACACAGCTGGAGGCGCGGCCCTTGTCGGCGCTGCATCTCGATTGCGGCGAACCGTCGTTGCCCGTGATTGGCCGCCCGAATGGCACAGGTGTGGCGCGGCCCACCGCGATCGGGGGGAGACGTCGAAGTCCTTGACGTGAGCACGAGTCAGCGCCGTGCCCAGTAGCTCGCGTGCTTCCTCGGCCAAGACGGGTTCCACGGTGTTGTAGTCCGGGGTGTCGTCAGGGCTGAGCACCTGGAAGATGTCCAGGATCGGGACAGATCCTCGTCCGGCTCCACTGCGGCCGCCGGCCGCAGTCACTCGTCGTCGCTGCACCATCGTCCTTCGGATCGTCGCCCTCCAGTGATGAGGCGACGGTGGTGAGCCGGTGAATTCCTTGCTTGGGGACGGACAGGTGGTGCAAGATCCGTCAGCCGCCAGGTCACGGGGATCAGGGGCTTGGCCTGTGGGGGTTGTTGTGGCTGGTGCGGACCAACCGATGAATCCACTGGGGGAACCCGATGCCCGCGCGAGCCGCCGACGGCAGTGGCCCGTCGCCCTGGTGGGCCTCTGCCTCATGCTCTCTATGGCGGCCTGTGCTAACGAAGACAGACCCGGACCGTCGAGCGTCACGGAAGCCCAGGCGCGAGAAGTCCTCGAGAACGTGATTTCCGACATTGCGGACAACACCACGGAGGGCTTTTGCGAGAAGTCCACTGTTCAGGTTGAAAGTTGTGAGTATGCGCTAGACGAGGCGAGGACCGAATGCCTCGCCCCTGGCCCAGCGCCGAAAGTAGTGAACTCTGCCCGAGTACCTAGGAAGCCAAACCGTGACGGTGGATGGGTCCTAGCTGTGGAGGGCCGAACAGGTGGCGGGCAACGATACGTCTCGCACTTCTTCGTTACTGCTCCGAACGGAATACCCCGCGCGTCTATCGGCATCTACTGGACTGGAATCGGCTTGGGCGACCGCTCTACCGAAAAGTGGCGCAATGTCCTTCCTCAGTCCGAGTGCCTGAAGGGAGCTCGGGGGTAACTTGACGGCGGCAGTGCAAACCTCCGCGACAACAGGAAGCCCCGGGCCGCTGACCTGGGGGCTTTTCCCTTTGCCTCCTCCATCAGATGCGATCACACTTGGGGAGTAGCTTTGTGAGGAGCACAAGGATTTGCACCTGCCCCCATCCTGATCAGGTCGGTATACGGGCGGCCTACAGCACGCAAGATCCCGACCTGCGCTGCGCCAACCTGCTGTCTGCGTCCGGCGGGATTCGCCAAGGACCGGCCGTGTTGGTGTCAGTCGCTGATGTCATCGCCCGACGGCGCTCTTGACAGGCTCTCGCTCTGCCCAGGTGCCGGCGCGGTGCAACCGACACTTGCGGCCTGCCTTGCCTCGGTCTACCGTGCCCCTGCCCTGAACCACCTGACAGCCACTATGGCGACACCTGAGATGGCAAGGACCGCGACGGCTACGCCGATGATGTCTCCCGGGCCCAACAGTCCGAACATCTGCGTCTCCTTCGCTGCCTAATGGCAGTAGCCCGCGACACACGATCGTGTACCGCGTGGAGATCAACATGGCAGCCAGCCCCCGCCTGTGGAACCCCAAGCGGCAAGTCTTGAGGACCATCTGAGCTTGGCTCCTTTTCAGTAGCGAGATGCCGCACCCTGTCCATGCTCCTCAACGCACCACTTACCCAGCTCCCATCCCGTCCGCCTTCGACCCACACTCCGTGGAGCGGGCGTGGTTCAGGGCGTCAAGATGGAGCGCGCCACTGTACGAACGACCTTGAGGCCCTGGGCCGCGACTGCTCGGCTCTGCCTGGGTCGAAGGTGATCGGGATGGGAGCCCACAACGCTCACCACGAACCCGCCGACACCCGCGAACGGCGCCCCTCCCTCCCCGGAGTCTGAGCGCCCCCGCCGGAGGCCTGCCTTGCGCCTGCCATTCCCCCTCGCTCAGGTAGCGCGCGACGAGCCTTGAACCCCGCAGAGAAGGTCTCTACTCACGCCCAGCGCGACACGCCCCAGGGACTGCCGTCACCTACTACCGTCAACGCCCCCGCAGCGACTCGCTGCGGGGGCGTTCTGACCGGTGGGCGCGGACGGTTTCGAACCGCCGACATCTGCTTTGTAAGTTCGCTCCACCTCGGCCCTGACTGGGCCCAAATACGCGCACGCGAGCCGTCTGCAGCCGTCCAATGCCGCAGCTACCCGCGGTCGTTGATGTCAGAGTTGGATGTCAGCGGAGCAGCTCATGCCCTCAGTCAAGGTCGTCGAGGGCTATCTGCTCCATCTGTGAAGCTTGACCCGGAATACGAACTCCCGGAATTCCAGCAGCCCGAAGCACCTCGATTCGATCGATAATAGTTTCAGAAAATGCCGACCAGCCAACTGAAGGAACAGGTTCCGTGAACGAGCCACTCCCCTTGGGAGCCGTGACATAGCAAACAGCGTCGTAAAGATTCTCTGCTAGAAGCCTTTCACAAAATACCCCACCGCGCTCCTGGTAAGAAAGATTCGTCCACTTATCACTTACAGGAATCGGCGATTTCGCCGTCTTCACTGGACGACGCGATCCAGCATCATCTTCCATCAAGTAGAAGTAGCCGAGCCAAGGCGGCCTGGCGGGATGCTGAGAAGAAAAAGCCCGACGGACATCCGTAGCACTTCCCACGGCCTCTTCTACTCGGTTATTGAAATTGTTTCCGTATGATGGCCCACCGAGCGCCTTAAGTTCAAATGCTGCAACGAGAAATTTCCCCCAAGTGACGACTACATCCCACTTCTTCTGGGGCCTATAGAAGCCCGGCAACTCCAGCTGCGATGCAGTCTGAATGCACGAAGAAGGGTATCCCGCGGCGCGAAAGAAGTTTGCTACCAGGCTTACAATTGGGTCAAACTGCTTGCCACCTCTGACTGAACCCTCAGTGCCCGCATCTTGGTCGTCGTTTTCATCTCCGAGTGCGATATCCTCTTGACTTGACTCTGCGACAGAGACCTCTTCCGCAAGCCCATAGATGTCTGCGTCGGGATCCATCCCAGCAAGAATTGCGTCTGCCCTTTTCTTAGCAGCCGCCTTGGCCGCTTTTTTGGCGCGCGCTTTTCTGGCCTGCTCTTCCTTGATCTCCCAGTACGAGATGATCGCACCCTCAAGGTTGCCGCGATCCACAGGCAAGTTACTTCCCTTACTCTGGTAGCTCACTGAGTCCGTACACACGTAGAGCCGCCGCCGTGGCGCCTTCGACATCGCGCTTCTCAAAGGCGGTCGCCAAAGCAGTCTGGTCTTCTTCACTAATATCAGCGGGGAAAGGCACTCGAATGCGGCGCAAATATTGAGCCTGGAAGCGAAGCGTTCCGCCTCGCATCTTGACTGCATACGCTTCTACAAAGGCTTCCGCGACCTTGGATAGCAGCAGGCCGCCGAGTACGCGCATGTCCCAGACATCCGAGACGATGAAATACAGGTTGTGGTGAGGGTACAAACCGCCTTCATCCAGCACCGGATGGATAGTCAGCTTCATGTCTGGGAACAAAAGTTTGGGCCGACGGGTTAGTTCGTGATCGACTTTGTCGATCGTCTTATACCAACGGTGAGGCTGTTTCGTTGCGACGTAGCGTTTACGCAAAGCAGCACCGTGCTCCTCAAAGTAAGAGGCGAGCTGCGGGTAAGCCGTTAGATCAACCAGGTCACCTTCTGCCGTCCAAGGATTGACCAGGTAGGTGCCATGCCAATCAAGGCCGCCACTAGTGGTGTCTCGAACCATGGCCATCGGAAGGAGCCTGTCAGGCTCTACAAGATCGGCATTACCCGTGAGAAACACCTTGTCAGCACCGGTAGCGATGCCGATCCCGACACGTGTACCGGCCTGAGGGTCTTCCAGCAGACCGAAACGCTCGTTGAGATCTTCCAACATGGCTAGCCGCGCTGGTGATGCAGTCGGCCAAGAGGCATCGTCATCGAACCAGTGCGGCAGTCGAGCACCCTGGAATGATTCTTTTTTGGTCGACTGTGAATCCGCGTCGAAGTACCAGGCGAGAAACCCGCGAGCTTGCTCGGCTCCAAAGAATCGATTGGTGTCCGCTGCTACTGCCTCGTTTTGAGGCCGGTTGGAAATAATAGTGATGGCTGGGTAGGCGGCGACCTGGTCATAGAAGGCGTCGACATCGTGCATGACCAGGGCCAGATCCATGCTGAAGTGGCGATTCACCAGCTGACGCAGACGGCTACCGTACTGATTCCGCATCCATCGGTCCGCACAGATGAAGCCCAGCTGACCATCGGGGTTAAGGCTCCGCAGAGCAACCTCATAGAAGCCGACGTAGATATCAGCTCGGCCACCCATCGTGGAGCAGACGCTTCGGTAGGCCTTCATACGATCGTCGGGTACGTCTTCGAGCCGGATGTACGGCGGGTTCCCGACTACGTAGTCCGCGCCATGCTCCGAGGGGGGCTGCAGCAGGTAGTCACCTTGTTGGACCCAAGCGGCTGCTACCTGAGTGGCTTCGTCGGGTTGCCAGCCCTCATCTACCAGCTCCTTCTCGACCACGCGGCGGCTCGCCTGCACGTTGCGAGGAAGCAGGTCGAAGGCCCGGATGGATGCCAGCGCGTCACTGATCGGGCGTCCATGTGCGCGGCAAGAGGCGCTAATTCGCGTTGCAGCGGCGGCCAGGAACGCTCCGCTACCGCAGGCCGGCTCGACGAGGCGCACAGTGCTGAGGTCCTTGTCGGCCGTGTAGCCAAGGAGATCAAAGATGAGATCGACCACCCAGCGCCGCGTGAACACCTCGCCATGCACCACAGCCTGCGGCGGGAGATCTGGGACGGTGCGTACGTTGGTGCTGATAGTTGAGAGAGCGGTCACGTCGACGACCCTACAGCCGGGACAACTGCTGTGGCTGCTGTCCTTCGGTGTGGCACTTGTCCTTGCTAGCTGCGGTGGGTGAGCAGGCGGGTGCTGGCTTGTAAGGGCAGCACGGTGGCAGCTGGCGTTCTAGCAGGTGAGTCGCAGTAGCACTGCGCGCCTCGTCAGCGAGCCGCGATGCCTGCTCTGCCCCACCGTTGACCGTGACTGACCGCACGCTGTGACACGACTGTGGCATGCACAAAAGGGCTCCGCACTTAGAAGGCACTCGGGCCTGGGTATCTCTGGCCTGCAACTCCGGTGCAGCTGGTGTACATGACCACTGACGCTGGGCCAGCGGAACAACTCCGGCAGGGCGCGGACTTCGGGCGCTTTCGCTGGCCTCTCCACCCATCGCCACAGGCGTGCTAAGCCGCGCAACGTCACAGACTCCTGAGCGGGACTAGACGAGACGCTCTGCTTGGGTTGAAGAGATGAAAGAGTATTCATAAACCTCTGAATGAGTCATTGCTATTAGATGAATTGGGGGGGTGAAATCCTCCCAGTCTTGCACATCTCGCAAAGCTATCACTGACGAGCGGTCATCGTAGACCAGTAGGACATCAAGATCTGCGGGGTGGCAAGTTCTGAGCGCCGATCCGAAGAGCCAAACTTGAAGCGGCAGGGTGCGTGCGATGCAGATCAAATGATTCAAATGAGGCCATTTGACGAGTTCCATTCCGTGCCCAACTTGTCCAGGAAGTCGCTGAAGCGAATCAACGGCATGCCTACCTGGCTGGCCGCTCGGAGTGAATCAGTCGAAAATCCGCGACAATTTGGATTCGTCACAACAATGAAGTCTGGCTTCACCTCGCGATACCCTTCGGCCAGGGTGTACATTGCGTCGGCCGTGAATTCGTACATGTCGGTCGTTACGATTGTGAGCGCTCGTAGTCCTTTCCTCTCGACTCTGTAAGCGTGACGACCTTTACGTTTGAGCGCTGTAACAGCCCTGTTGCTGATGAGCCTGCGTCGCTCGTATCCTTCCTGGCTGTCCACATGCCTAGAAATGTCAACGGAACCCTGGAGAGCTTTGGTCAATTCACCGAGACCGGCGACGCAAACTCCAACCTCTTCTGCGTACTCGTATGCGCTGTGAGTAATCCGCAGTGTGGGGACTACTAGTGCGAAGCCAACTCTCGGATCAGCCCGTATAGCCGCTTCCAAGTCCCGGCGACTGAAAGTCTCTTCGTCCCGCATACCGAAGCAATGAACACGGGCATCTGGGTAGCCGTCGCGCCTAATTAGAAGCTGATCCCCTTCTTCCAGCACTGACTGAAAGCCATTCTCTTGCAATTTCTCTGCAATCCAGGTTCGAGCGTCCCGCACGTCATTCCCCCTCATCCGAAAAAATAGAATGCATTTCGACTGGAAAGCGCTCCGTGCCACTAGTGAAGTCATCGAGAATGTGCCGATCTTCAAACTGACTTACATGCAATTTATAGATCGTCGAAATCTCCTTCTCCTTTTTGGTAAGGAGATACCGATTGGCGTCAAGTATTTGCAAAATTCTGCGATTATTCGGCACGATCGTGGCGCGAGCATACTTGAACCAAAGGCTAGAATCTCGCCCGCTGTACGGATCCTCTTGGGGGCCGTATCGGGATATGACGGCAAAGTTCTCATCGAGCAGTTCCTGCACCGGCCGTCGGGCACCTTCTCGGGTCTGAAATTTAGGAACGGAAATTACCGCTTCGATCTCTGCGACCCTCGCTTTCTTCCAGCCGTGCAACATCGCGACCGGGTAGGCCGCAGGGGCCTTGTCGATTTGAGTGTGGCAATTTGCGCACAGTAGAATCAGGTTGCTGTGATGAGCTCGCTCCTTTTTGCCTTTTGCGTCTAGGGGTGTCGCGCGGGGGCCGGCGGGTGCGGCTGGGATGATGTGAGCCAGTTCGCCAAAATCGATGTCGAGATCCTCGGGGAACAGGTACTCTCGGCAGCCAGGGTTACCGCAATACCCTCCAGAGTCTCCCCAGAGTCGTCTCTTGGCGTGGGTGTCAGGGTTTACTCGGCAAGAGATTCCGCTCATGTGCTTACATCGCCCCAGCGCTAGGGCGTGAGGTGGCCCCTGTGGTGGCGTGGGTCGGCTGTATCGACCGTGGAGGCCGTTGGGTCGCTCGGGGCTCGTTTGCAGCAGGCATGCGGAGATTGTGCCTTGCATGCAGCGTGTGTGCAGGAGTTATGACTATTTCGTGATGCTTCCGTGTGGGGTCGTGCATGAGTCGCATCGACTCCCCCGGCTTCCGTCCCGTACGCCGTCGACCCACACACCGTGAAGCGGACGTGGTTCAGGGGCGTCAAGGTGGAGCGCGCCACTGTACGAACGACCTTGACGCCCCTGGGCCGCGTCTGCTCGGCTCCGCCTGGGTCGATGGTGTGCGGGACGGAAGCCCCACCACCTGTCACCACCCACGGACTCGCACTCGGCGGCGGCGCTCCCATGCTCCCGGTGCCGGCCGATCCCCCGCCGGAGGCATCATCTTGTGCCCGCGGATGACTTCCCGCCCTTTGCCCGCTTGCACGTAGCGCGCCGCCGGGCGCGGCCAGCCGGGGCGAAGACAGAGGCAGGCCGCGCCGCTGAGGCGGCGCGTGCCCGCGCCGTGCGCGGGTCTTGATGAAGTAGAGAAAGTTCTACCGCACGCAAATGAGCTTGTACCGCTTGGCCGTGGTCTGTCGGCTTGATACTCGTCTCGGCTACCGTTCCACTCATGCCTTCTGCACTGGACACGCCCCAGGGAGCGGCCGAACTCGCCGAGTCTCTGCTTCCTCCGCTCGGAAACCGCTGGCTGCACACTCAGGCCGTGGCTGCTCGAGCTGAAGAGGCTTCCGCGGCTGTGTCAGAGGAGGACCGGGACCTTCTGGTAGCCGCGGCGTGGCTGCACGACATCGGGTACGCCCCCGAGCTGCGGGATACCGGCTTTCATCCGCTTGATGGTGCTCGCCATCTAGAGGCACTCGGTGCGCCGACGCGCCTGGTACGGCTGGTCGCCCATCACTCTGGGGCTATCTACGAAGCTGAACAGCGTGGGCTGTCGGCAGAGCTGGCCGCCTACGACCGGGAAGACTCCGCGGTTCTGGACGCGCTGATCTTCGCTGACATGACGACGGGCCCTGCCGGACAGTCCTTCGACTTCGATGTCCGGATCGATGAGATCCTCGTGCGCTACGAACCGGGCAGTGAGGTGCACAACGCGATCAGTAAGGCGCGGCCGTATCTGAAGGAGGCTGTCGAGCGGACGCATGCCCGCATGGCTGATCAGCCGATGTAGGGCTCCGCTTGATCAGATAGGCCGCGCTCGATCCGCATCCGCATGGACGGGTGGATGTTCAGCTCGTCCAGCTTGCTTGGGTCGACGAAGGCGACTTCCTTGCTCTCGCTGCTGGTCCTAAGTGCACCGCCAGTGATCCGCGCCGTGAAGCAGATCGAGAATTGCTGGCGGACCTCACCGTCGTCGTAGGCCATGACGTGGCCGGGATCCGTATAGAGACCGACCAGACCTGTCACGACAACGTCGAAGCCGGTCTCTTCCTTCGTCTCGCGCACCGCTGCGTCCGCGACCGATTCGCCAACGTCGACGCCGCCTCCGGGCAGAGCCCACAGATTGTTGTCGGTCTTGTGGATGAGGAGAACCTCACCGGCATTGTTGCGCGCAACGGCAGTGACCGAGGGGACGATGCTGTTCGCCTTCGGAGCTTGCGGATCATTGATGTAGTCGACGCGGGCCATGGCTCCAGCCTCGCATGACTGGTGACCAGAGGTGCAAGCGCAAAGCTCACCGAGGTTGGGCCTACCTGCTGCCTGACTTGATCCACTGCCACTTAACGACACAGACCACCGGGGGTGCAACGAGCATGGTCAGCATCCACAGGCCCACGCTCGCCGGCGAGTAGATGTAGTAGCGCCAGTGCTCTGGTAGGGGCGATGGTGCGAGCAAGAGCACGACTAGCACTGCCCATGTGACCAGCACCGATGCCACCAAGCGCACAGTCATCCCTGTAGCCCCCGTAGGAGCTCGTCCTTGAGGCGAATTATAGGGCCGTTGCTACCTCCGCGGCTCCTGCCCCTAGATGAGCCCCTCCGTATGCAGGACGATTCTCAGGCCGCCCGGCCTCGCTCCCATGCGTAGTCGAAGCTGCGCATGTAGTGCCGGAAGGTCCGGGCCCCAGGGATGTAGCGGAAGTGCAGTACTGGATTCTGCCCCGCAGGTGCGCCCAGGACATGCGGGTTCACCAACACGTCCTCGTCGAAACGGTAGATGGAGTTGTACAGAATTGTGTCGTGAAGCCTGATCTCGACGCCGGGTGTCTGTGCTGCTGGTTCGAGGTACCGGCGAGTTATCCGAGCTCGGGCAGCGAGATCGTCGCCGATGCCCTCCTCTTCGCCTCGCTGGCGAATCATGGGCGACTCTGGGTCCCCCAGGAGGACGCGGACCTGAGTGCCGGCCTTTGCCTTGTCGGCAAGCTGGTCCGGTAGATCCGGGTGGCTGTCGAAGAGGAACAGTCCCGCGTAGACCAGAATCTCTACCTGGTCTGAGGCCTGCTCGATCAGCGAGGACCACAGCGACGCCGGGACTGCTCCGCGGTGCGGGTAATACGTGACCAACTCGGATGTGCTCGCGGTCTCTGTCTGCTTCTCAACTGTCGGCCAGAGGTAGACCTCGTCGACGCCCAGGAAACTTGCGGCCTTCCAGCGGTGGCCCCGGTGGGGAGTGCGGTTCGTGGTGATCCACCGCTCGACGCTCTTCGGATCCACGCCGACGTGATCAGCAGTGGACTGGATCGTCTCACCTTGTGCCGAAATGGCCGCCCGCAGACGTTCGTTCGCCATGAGGTGTCCTTCCCAATGGGACGTAGGGACGTTTTGACGGTAACTCAGACGTCCCTAAACGTCCAGACGGACCGTGATACGTCCATGGGCCCTCGCGGTCTCCTGTTCTCACCGGCAAGGGCCGGACAACAGTCGCTAGTTACAGGAGCCAAGACGATGCGTCAGATTCCCGTCGACACCACGAACGCGACCGTGATGGTCGCCAAGGCCCCTCAGCCGAAGGTCAAGGACCGCCGTACCGGTGAGATCGCGCTCGACAAGGACGGCGTGACGCTGATGACGGTGGAGGTCATGTTTTCCACGCCGGAAGAGGTGGAGATCCTCAAGCTCACCGTTCCGCAGCCGGGCGTCTCCGAGGACCTGTCCATGGGCACCCCGGTCGCGCTGACGGGGCTGGTCGCCTCGGCGTGGGAGAACGAGTTCAACGGGCAGAAGCGGCACGGGATCGCCTTCCGCGCAGTCGCGGTCACCTCGCTCGCCAACGCTGCTTCGGCCTCGAAGGCGGCCTGATCATGACCGGCTTCGCGGTCGCCCTGGTGCTGGTTGTCGCTGCCGCAGTG
This sequence comes from Streptomyces sp. NPDC060209, assembly GCF_042728155.1. NCBI lineage: Bacteria > Bacillati > Actinomycetota > Actinomycetes > Kitasatosporales > Streptomycetaceae > Streptomyces > Streptomyces sp. NPDC060209. Next base: position 16,119 of record NZ_JBHWZS010000074.1, on the reverse strand, counting down.
ATCCTGCGGTGGCGGCGCCCCGCCTGGTACTGGCTGGCCTTCGGCGCGGTCCTCGCCGCTGCGCGGGTCCTGGTCCGCTACGTCGCCGTGATGGACGCCTGCGGACTGACCGTCACGCCTTCCCGCTGGCGCCTGGCGTTAGCCCGGATGACCAACCGGCCCGTGCCGGAGTCCCGCGCCCCGCGCATCCTGCGCGTCCACCCCACCCGCACCGGCCTGGTGCTCCGCCTCAAGCTCCGCCCGGGACAGGATGCCTTCGACGTCTCCGCCGCCTCGGACCGGCTGCGGCACTCGTTCGGTATGTACGGCGTGACCTCCCGCGAACTGCGCTCCGGCGTCGTCGAAGTACGGATGACCGGCTACGACGTGCTCAAGCGGGTGCAGATGCCCGCTAGGACCGATCCGGCGCCGATGCGGGTCCCGGTCGCCCTGCGTGAGGACGGGGCAGTCCACTACCGCGACTACCGCGCCGTTCCGCACGGGCTCACCCTCGGTGCCACCGAGTCGGGGAAGTCCGTCTATCAGCGGAACCTGGTGGCCGGCCTCGCGCCGATGGATGTGGCGCTGGTCGGGATCGACTGCAAGCAGGGCGTGGAACTCTTCCCGCTGGCACGCCGGTTCTCCGCGCTCGCCGACAACCCCGACACGGCCCTGGAGCTCCTCGATGCGCTCGTCTCGCACATGGAGGAGGTCTACCAACTGATCCGGGCCGAGCAGCGGATCACGGTGAACGTGGCGAATGCGGAGATCGCCGCCGACATCTGGGACCTGCCCGAGCACATGCGCCCCGTGCCGGTCGTGGTCCTGGTGGACGAGGTCGCCGAACTCGCCCTCTTCGCGACGAAGGACGAGGAGAAGCGCCGGGACCGGATCATCACCGCTTTGGTCCGCCTCGCCCAGCTCGGCCGTGCCGCGGGGATCTACCTGGAGATCTGCGGACAGCGCTTCGGCTCTGAACTCGGCAAGGGCATCACGATGCTCCGCGCCCAGCTCACCGGCCGCACCGCCCACCGAGTCAATGACGAGTCCTCCGCCAACATGGCCTTCGGCGACATCGCCCCCGACGCCGTCCTGGCCGCGATCCAGATACCCACCGAGACGCCCGGCATCGCCGTCACCGGTGATTCCTCCGGCGGCTGGGCCCGCATCCGCGCCCCGCACACCTCGCTCCGTACGGCCGTGAACATCTGTAACCGGCACGCCGACCGCACCCCGGACCTACCCGTCCTCGCACCATTCCGGCCCGCTGTCGGCGCCCTGGCCCCGGCCTCCGAGCCGCTCACCAAGCCTGCCTCCGTCACCGCCTGACATCTCCCCGCACCGCCGGTTGGCGCGACCGCATCGCGCCAGGTCCCTACCCGCTCCATGCCTCAAGGAAGGGAGAGCGACTCCCATGTGTGAGCACATCGAGGACTTCCACCGCACCGTGCTGATGCTCGGCGCTCTGGCCCTGTACGCCGAGATTCCCGGCGCCGATGACGACTTCATCGCCACCATCGGCCCGTCCCTGGCCGTATCGCTCCCAGAGCCCCCGCCGGGCATGTTCCCGCCCGGCTACGACACCATCGGCGACACCGACCACCCCGGGAGCGTCTGATGGCCCGCCCCGCCTTCCGGGTGGATGCCGTCTTGGTCCAGGCCGTCATCGCCGGTGCCCTGTCCTTCGCCCACCTGCACGACCTGGCCGCCGCAGCTGGGCAGGACGGCTGGAAGGCATGGGCCTACCCGATCTCGGTGGACCTGCTCTTGGTCGCCGCGTGGCGACGCCTACGCAGCGAGGGCCCGTCCCGGCTGGCCTGGTGCTGGTTTCTGATCGCCCTGTTCGCCTCGCTGGGTGCCAACGTCGCGACCGCCGGATTCCTCGACCTCGCCCACCCGCCGGCCTGGCTGCGGTTCGGCATCGCGGGATGGCCCGCCCTCGCCTTCCTCGGCGGCACCCTCCTCGCCCACTCCCACGCCGCCCAGGAGCCGGAGCCCGAGCCGGTTCCGCCGGCACCCGCAGCCCCGGAGCCCACTCCGGAAGTCGAGCTAAAGGCCACCTCCGATCCTCGACCGGAGCCCGAGCCCATCGCCGCGGCTGCCAAGGACATCCCGGAACTGGCCCCCTCCACCCCCGTTGCCCCGGCTGGCCCACCGGTCCCGGCTGCGCTGGTCGACCACGCCCGCAAGCTCGCCGACGACCACCACGCCCGCACCGGCGCCCGGATCGACACCGACACCCTGCGCGCCCGCCTCGGCGTCCCGTCCCAGCTCGCCGAGACCATCGCCGCCCAACTCGTCTGATCAGAAGGGAGATCCACCGCCATGCCCGCTCGTGACCACTTCCACTCCGTGATGCGGATCGGCCCGGTGCAGATCGGCACCCATCGCGACCGCCACGGCCGCACCAAGCACGCCGCCGTCTGCAGCGCTGACCGGTGCGGCTGGTCCGCCGACTACTCCAGCCAGAGTGCCGCCCAGCTCGCCGCCCGCACCCACCGCTGCACCGCCCGATAGGAGACCGACCCCATGGACGTCCCGCTCTGGCTCGCCCTGATCGTCGTCGGCGCTCTCGGCATCAAGCTCATCCGCCCGCCGCTGTGGCTGGTCGCCGTGCTGCTCCTGGGCGGCTACCTCCTCGCGGACAGCTTCCTGGCCCCCGCCATCGACAGCGTCACCAAGTAACCGCCCTCGAAAGGAGATCCACCATGTTCAAGCCCAAGGTCCCGACCATGCCGCAGCCCACCGGCTTCATCACCCCGCCGGCCGTCGTCGAGCCGACCACCGTGGTCCAGCAGAGCCCCACACCGCTGGTCGCCTCGACCCCTGCGGCCCGGCCCACCGTCCAGCTCACGCCCGGCTCCGCCCTCGCGCTCGTGGGTGGTGGGGCGGCTGTCGTCCTGGTCGTCGGCGCGGTCCTGGTCTCGATGCTCCTCGCGGTCGCCATCACCGGCGCATCCGTCGCCATCTGCGCCCTGGTCATCCGCTCGCTCATCGCTTCCGACAACCAGCACCGCTGACCGGCCTCCGGGCGGTGCCACAAGCCGCCAAGCATCGCCGCCGCCCGGACGGCCCACGCACTCCCTTCCAACCGCATCGAAGGAGAACCGTGGACACCCAAGCGCTCGCCCTCGCCTTACCGCTCATCGGCTGGGCCTCGCACACCGCCCTGCTCACCCACCGGCTCGCCACCGCCCGCCGGGACCCGCTCACCGGCCTGCGCACCCGCGCCGGATGGACCGTCCTCGCCGAGCGCGTCGTCCGCCGGCACCGGGACGCCGTGGTCCTGCTGCTCGACCTCGACGACTTTAAGAACCTCAACGACTCCCACGGCCACGCCGCCGGGGACTTCGCCCTGGTCGTCACCGCCGAACGTCTCTCCGCCTGGTGCGGCCGCAACGGCATCGCGGGACGCCTCGGCGGAGACGAATTCGTCGCCATCGCCCGCCAGGCCCCGGACCTGAAGAGCCTCCACCGCGCCTTGAACCAGCCCGTGGCCTACGCCGGGCGTCGGCTCCCGGTCTCCGTATCGGTCGGCTCCTGCCGCCTCACGGACCTGCCGGTCCGCAGCCTCTCCGACGCGCTCGCTACCGCCGACAGCGCGATGTACGCGGCCAAGGGAACATCCGGCCGCCGCGGCCCCCGCACGCTCAACCGCTGATTCAGCTCTGACCGGCCTCCGGGCGGCGCACAAGCCGCCAAGCATCGCCGCCGCCCGGACGGTCCGGCCCCTTCCAACCGCAATCGAAAGGACCACCATCATGGCCCAGCGCACCCCTGCCCCGACGCGGATCTGCCCGCACTGCGACGGCTTCCCCGCCGTCGCCATCGACACCGGCACCCTCCTCGACGACGGCACCCGCGCCACCCTCACCGTCACCTGCCGCTCCTGCCACGGCACCGGCACCACCGCGGCTTCGGCTCCGGTCGTCCACCGGGAGCACGCGTGACGGACACGATCCTCGCGGGTCTGGACCCGGCCACCCTCGGCGACATGCTGCGGGTGGCCGGGTCCCCCGGCTTCGACCGCTGGCAGGACCAGATCCGCCGCACCGGCGGCTGCTCCAACCCCATCCACCTCTCCGGCTGGACCCTCACCAAGGACAAGACCACCGGCCAGACCCTGCACCACTACTCCACCGAAACCGAGCCCGGCGGACGGCTCCGCGTCGCCTGCGGCAACCGCCGCGCCTCCCGCTGCCCGGCCTGCGCCTGGACCTACTCCGCCGACACCTACCACCTCATCCGCGCCGGACTCGCGGGCGACCAGGACAAGGACGTCCCCAACACCGTCCGCGACCACCCCCGCGTCTTCGCCACACTCACCGCCCCGTCCTTCGGCCCCGTCCACAACCGCCCCGACACCGGCCGCTGCCGCTGCGGCACCACCCACAACCCCGACGACGACGCCCTCGGCACCCCGCTCAACCCGGACTCCTACGACTACGCGGGAGCGGTCCTCTTCAACAACCACGCCGGGAACCTGTGGCAGCGCTTCACCAACCGGCTCCGCCGCGAGATCGCCGCCCGCGCCGGCCTCACCCAACGCGAACTCAAGGAAACGGCCCGGGTCTCGTACGGCAAGGTCGCCGAGTTTCAGAAGCGTGGCGCCGTTCACTTCCACGCGGTTGTCCGTCTAGACGGCCCGGATGGTCCCGTCAGCCCACCGCCGTCGTGGGCCTCGGTGCAGCTGCTCGACGACTCCATCCGCGCCGCCGTCGCGCACGCCTACACGACCATCACCGTCCCGGCCGCCGCCGGCCAACCCGCCCGCCCGCTCCGGTGGGGCACCCAGCTCGACATCCGGCCCATCCGCGCCTTCGACGCCGGGACCGACATCACCGAACAGGCCGTCGCCTCGTACGTCGCGAAGTACGCCACCAAAGCCGCCGAGACGACCGGCACCATCGACCGCCGCGTCGGCAACCGCGAGGCCCTGGTCCTCCTAGACCTCCCCGACCACCCGCGCCGACTCATCGAAGCCTGCTTCGACCTCGAACCGCTCTACCCGGACCGGCGGCTACGCGCCTGGGCTCACATGCTCGGCTTCCGCGGCCACTTCTCCTCCAAGTCCCGCCACTACTCCACCACCCTCGGCGCACTCCGCCAGACCCGCGCCGACTACCGCGCCGCCCAACAGCGCGAAGAACTCGGCCTCCCCGACCCCGACCCCGACCAGGACCCGACCGTCCTCGTCCTCACCGACTGGCAGTACGCCGGACAAGGCCACAGCCCCGGCGAATCGATCCTCGCCGCCTCGATCGCCAGAGACCTGCAACACAACCGCGAAACCGCACGCGAAGCCCTCGCCCTGGAAGGAGAGATGACCGCATGACTGACCGACTGCTCACGGTTGAGGAGGCCGCGCAACTCCTCGGTACAACCGCTCGCTTCCCTCGACGCCTGATCGCCGAACGGCGGATCGTGTTCGTGAAGGTGGGGCGCCATGTCCGCATCCCTGAGTGCGCGTTGGCTGACTTCATCTCGGCCAACACCGTCCAGCCCATCGTCACAAGCCGGCGGCAGTTCGGGGCGGTGGCCTAATGGCAAACCAGAAAGGGAAGCGTCGCCGGTTCGGTTCGGTCCGCAAGCTGCCATCCGGCCGCTTTCAGGCCCGGTATCCCGGCCCGGATGGTCTGATGCGTTCGGCGCCGGAGACCTTCCCCACTCAGACCGATGCTGATCGGTGGCTCGTCCGCAAGGAAGCGGAGATCCTCGACGGCCGGTGGAAGAACCCGGACGACAAGGTCCTCTTCGGGGTCTACGCCGACGCCTGGTTCAAGGAGCGCGACTATGCGGCCACCACCCGCGAACGCAACGGCAGTGCCCTACGTCTCCACGTCCTGCCTACCTTCGCGAAGGTGGTCCTGAGCGAGATCACCACACCGCAGATCCGCCGCTGGCGCGCCGGCCTCCTGGAGTCCGGTGTCGGTGAGCCGACGGTAGCCAAGGCGTATCAGATCCTCCGCGCCATTATGAACACCGCGGTCGATGACGAGGTGATCCAGCGCAACCCCTGCCGTATCAAGGGCGCTGGGGCGGCCAAGACAGCAGAGCGGCCTTTCCTCGATGTCACCGAGGTCTTCCAGCTCGCCGACGCCATGCCCGCGCGCTTCCGAGTGTTCATCCTCCTGGCGGCCTTCACCGGCCTCCGCTTCGGGGAGCTCGCCGCGCTCCAGCGCCACGACGTCGACCTCGAACGGCGAACCGTCGCAGTACGGCGTGCCCTGGCCGAGACCCGCACTGACGGCATCCTGGTCAAGGCGCCCAAGAGCGCGGCCGGTGTGCGTACCGTTGCCTTCCCGGCCTCGCTGACGGAGAGCCTGACTGCGCACCTCGCTGCCTACGCCGAGCCGGGTCGCACCGGGCTGGTCTTCACGGGTGCGAGGGGCGGACAACTTCGACGGAACAACTTCCGCCGCCTGTGGCTCCGGGCGCTGGAGACGACCGGTCTTGGAGACGTCCACTTCCACGATCTACGCCACACGGGGAACACCCTCGCCGCGACCGGCGGTGCGACTACCCGCGAGCTGATGCAGCGAATGGGGCACTCGTCGGTGCGTGCCGCGCTGATCTACCAGCACCTGGTGAACGGCCGTGACCACGCGATCGCCGCGCACGTCGACGAGCAGATCAGAAAGGTCCGGCCGGCAGAGCCCGACGACGCATCTGGCACGTGACTGGCACGACGCCTCTCCCCCGCCCTCGCGGCTGGGGAACGAACAAGGCCCAGGCTCCCGGTTCTGTACCGGTGACCTGGGCCTTCGTCGTGCTTCTTGCTGGTGGGCGCGGACGGTTTCGAACCGCCGACATCTGCTTTGTAAGTTCGGCCGAGGCAGCCTGGACAACTGCGCCTGCCTCGACTGTGGGCGCCCTCTGCGACCGCCCAAAGCTGCTGTTGTACGTCGTCGTTGATGTCAACCGCGGATGTCAACTACCCCTGGCACGAAACCTGCACACTGATCTCCCCGGACGTGGCGGCGCTTTTGCCTGGATAGCTACACCTGCGGCAACTCAGTCCTCCCTTTCACGAAGACGCAATTGTACGAAACGAAGCTGTCGCATTAGATTTTCTTCTGCCTCTTGCAAGGCTTCTAGCTTCCGGTTAGCGGCGTCATGCATTTCCAGCAACATTTGCATCTCATCTTGATTCGCCTTGCCATCTTCTAGAGAAATCAAAGCTTCCAATTCTCCCCTCTCCTTCGTCAGCGAATCCCGCTCCAAGTGCACCTCCTGTAGTTGACTCTGCATAACATTAGAGCGCTGATGGAGGTTACTCTGTCTACTGACTCTCGTTTGGCGTCGATCAGTACGCCCCCTTCCCAACCTGCCTCCTTCCCTCCTCATCGCGTCCCATTCTTCCGGATTCATTTGCATGGACTCGGTGCCGTCTGAATGCTGAATCGGGGAGGCGTTTCGGGCGAGAGCCAAGGCGTCTTCCATCTCGCTTCTGCGCCTTCTGAAGACCTCCCTCTCCGCGGCGCCTAGCCCTGGTTCCATGAATGCAGAATGCAGGTTTCTTTGTCGCGTGATCAAATTCTCCACGACGTCATTGTATTCTTCTCTGGCGATTCTTACCTGTTCCGAACCATTCTCCGTGGCACTTGGTCCGATGTTCTCAGCTTGAGCCACCGTGGATTCGCTAATGGCGGCCCCCAGCTCGGACTTAGCGACTTTGAGGAAAGTGCCCAAGTCTGCAAGGAGAAAGTCAAGTCCGCAACGCTCCTTGAATTCGCGCACCAATTCTGGCCGCGGACCAATAGTGATCCCGGATTCCAGCTGAATCCAATCTTCCTTTGCGTCATTCGTGACGAGTAGGACGGGCATTTTCCGGGACGCCGCTTCGCGCAGCACCTGTTCCCACACAAAGTAGTCACCATGAGCATTATCCGCCTTGTTGGCGTCCTTATACCCTGGCGGGATTTTCTTATCCGCCCTCTCGGTAAACCCTTCGATAAGCTTCCTGGACTCCTCCTCTTCGAATGGAGCTCCTGTCTTTTGGTCTAGAATTTCGGCAAGCGCCTCAAGGATTGGGTCATTCGTTGCAACCTTTGTGAGGCTGAGGTCGAAGGCCTCCCCGTGTTTCTGAATTTCTGCGATTACGGATTCGAAGGCCTTATTCAAAGGGTCGATCAGTTTCTGTCTATCCTCGGGCGCCATGGATCGCCTTTTGGCGAATGTGTTGAGTTCCTGGAGTGCCTTATTTCTCGTATCGTTGAGAGCCTTCGGGACGGAGGTGTAAAGGGTGATATGTTCATTTACGGCAGTCAGGCGCCGCGAATAGTACTCCTTGGCCACTTGGTGCGAAACCCACAGCCGTTCTTGCAAGGTCCTGAGTACCGAAAGTAGCTCGTTTCGAGCCTGCGGTGTAAATCGATAAAGGTTCAAAAGAACATTTGTATCCAGGGTGACGAGATACTCTTTTGCCCCTTTCTCGTAGTCAGGTAGGGGGCGCCTCCACATTCCTTCGAAACCCGACAAGAATGACGAGTATGGCATTTCTAGAGCTCCCGATCCGTTGGCTGTTGATGACGCCAAGGTAGCCGCAAAAGGCCCTTCCTTGCAGCCAGTCGGCTCCAGTGCACACGAAGGAGGCCAGGCGAGTAGCGCGTCAACGCAACGCAGAGTCTTCCGTCCACTTCGGGCGGCGCGTCCTTGAAAGCACTGCCGTTATGTCAGCTGCGCGTGCGAGGCTGAGCCCATGATTGGTGAAGTGCCGAACGTTGAAGTGGGCCAGGAGTACAACACGCGTCGGCTGGCGCATGACGTGGGCGTGCACAGGCCGTTGCAGGCCGGCATCTGCGGAACGCTGAGAACTGGAGCCGAGTCCATCGTCGTGTCTGGCGGTTATAAGGACGATGAGGATTATGGGGACGTAATCGTCTATACCGGTCATGGCGGTCAGGACGGCGCTGGTAACCAGGTGAGCAACCAGTCCTTGGACGATCCCGGCAACGCAGCCCTCGTGACAAGTCACCTTGAAGGCTTGCCCGTCCGCGTGCTCCGGGGATGGCAGAGCGATTCCGCGTACGCACCAGAGTCCGGCTACCGGTACGACGGCCTATACCGTGTCACCAGCTACGGGAGCAAACTGGGCATCGACGGCTACCTCATCTGGCAGTTCCGGTTGGAAGCTTATGACGGCACTCCCATCCCGCTGGTTGCGCAACAGCAAGAGCTGCCGGTCACGCTTGCGGAACCGGCAGGACTGAACAACGCCGCAGTGGCCGAGGGAAATGAAGCACCAGAGCGGGTCACTTCGACCGTGCAGCGCATCGTGCGTAGCAGCGTCGTGAAGCGCCAGGTCAAGGCATGGCACGACAATCGTTGCCAAATTTGCGACCTTCGCATCGAGGTTCCCGGAGGTATCTACAGCGAGGGCGCGCACATCCAAGCTCTTGGTACGCCTCACAACGGCCCGGATATCACCGGAAACATCCTCTGCCTCTGTCCCAACTGTCACGTGATGCTCGACGCCGGCGCGGTCGTACTAAGCGACGACCTCTCCGTAGTCCGTGATGGCGCGGAAAGTGGCGTATTGCGGACTCACCCGAAGCACGCCATCGACCTGGAATGTGTGAGGCACCATCGTAAGCGCTGGCGCCAGTGACACCCCAGGCTCGCTGTCATGTGGGGCCGACCGGCTCCCAACCTGACCTGCCGGTTTAGGGCGACTCGCAGACGGTCTTGAGCGCCGGCGTGCTTGAAACCGTGGGTCATCCACGCTGTCACGCAAAAGCGAGCCATCACCACCCATTCCGACCCACCACTCACCCCAGCTCCCATCCCGTCCGCCTTCGACCCACACACCGTGGAGCAGGCGTGGTTCAGGGCGTCAAGGTGGAGCGCGCCACTGTACGAACGACCTTGACGCCCTGGGCCGCGACTGCTCGGCTCTGCCTGGGTCGAAGGTGGTCGGGATGGGAGCCACCACGACGCTCACCACGCTCCGGCCGGCACTCGCGAACGGCGCCATCGCCATCCCGGTGCCGTAGCGCCCCCGCCGGAGGCATGTCTTGAAGCCGCGGGCTTAGTTCTCGTCTCATGCCCTCCGGGCCTATCCACTGCGGGCGCGCGTCGGCGGCGGCAGCGCCGAGCGGGCCGGAGGCAGGAGCGCGGGCGCAGCCAGAGCCGGGAAGCGCGACCGGCGGAGCGGAGCGCAGCCGGGTGCCTTGATGAGGTAGAGAAACCTGTAACAACTCTCGGCGTCGGTCAAGCAGAGTGCGAATCGGTCGGCAGGAGTCGACTGGTGAAACCGGCTTGGCGCAGTCGCTGGTACGCCTCGGCTACGTCGGCTGGTACGGGCTGGCGGATCATGAATCCCTGATCCGGGTAGATCATCAGTCGCTGAAGTGCGCCCGTAAGCATGTCGATCACCAGGCGCGCATCACCGATGGAGTCCGAGTACTCGTCCAGAGTGATCGGCGTCGAAGCGCTGACGATCTCCACCTCCGGCCACAGCTTGCGGGCAGTGGCGTATGCCCGCCGCTCCTCGTAGGGCTTGCTGATCAGCAGTACAGAGGCGACCTGGACGCCCGCTTCCTCCAGGACTTCCCGCGAGAAGCGGATGTTCTCACCTGTGTTTCGTGCCCTCGGCTCCACAAGGACAGCCGAGCTGGGGACACCCAACTCGAGTGCCCTCTCTCGGTAGTGGACTGCTTCCCCGCGGGGCATCCGCTCCCGAGTCGTGGGGCTCGTTGCTCCGGTGAAGAGCAGGAGCGGCACCAATCCGCGCTGATATAGGTCTGCCGACGTGTCGGCCACTCCCAGATCGTGGCTGCCGAGCCCGATAGCAACGGAGCAGGGTTGGAGGGCGTGGCCCATCTGGTGGTAGCCCCAAATGCGCCGAGCGTCGGCCCAGTCCTGTGCAGAAATCACTACGAGCCTTCCTTGTCCGTCGCCGAGTCAGGCACCTGGAAGTCGTATTCCCAAGCGAAGCGCGATGCCGCGTGCACTCCGATGGCGAACTCCACCACCGTGCCGTCGGCCGTGTACGTCGTCCGGTGCAGTTCAACGACTGGCTCTCCCGGAGGCAGTTGGAGAAGCTTTGACTCGTCCGGGGCGGCGGCCCGAGCGAAGATCCGCTCTTGCATGTGGTCGATCTCGTAACCGGCGTCATAGAGCACGCGGAACCCTCCGCCCCGGCCGGCGGGCCCGGGAGTCGGGTCAACGATGCGGGTTCCCTCGACGTGTTCGGGCCGGTAGTAGCTCGTCAAGGTGTGGGTGGGCTGCTCGCCTTCCTTCACGAGTCGCGCCCGCGCGTACACCTCAGCTCCTGCGGGCAGGCCGTGAGCTGCCGATACGGCGGGGGGAGCCTCCACAAGGCTGACAGTCTGCGTCTGCTCGTTCCGGCGGTAGGTACGTCCACTTGCCACACGATCCGCAATGAACGCCACTTCGTCGCTATCGCGCCACTTGGCCTTGTCGTATCGAGCGATACCTAGTCGCTTGAGAGGAACTTGCTGGCGCACGACCGTGCCGTGACCGCGGGATGAAGTGACCAGGCCTTCTGCTTCAAGAGCCTTGTAGGCGGCGTGAACGGTGGACTTGGAACCCTCGCCCGCCTCCACAAGCTCCCGGATGTGCGGAAGCTGCGCGCCCGGAGCGTAGTCACCGCCCCTGATCTGTTCGGCCAGCTTGTCTGCCAGCTCTCGCCACTTGGGCGCCATCCCGAACCCCTCTCGTCAGAACCAAGTCAAACACAGTCCTAGGACTATTGACAGTCCCGGGACTGCGGGCCACTATCTAGCTTAGCGGCTCGCAGTCCTAGGACAACGAGCCTTGGGGGCCCTCTTTGGGCTGCTCTACATCAATCCAGGGAGTATCAGATGCCGTCCTTCAAGATCGACGTTTCGACCGCTGTTGTGTTCGTTGCGACGCCTCCGACTCCGAAGCTCGTGAGTAAGCAGACCGGTGAGATCGCGATGGACCGGGAGACCGGTGCCCCGCTCGCGACGGTGGGTCTGCTGATCTCGGATGAGGGGGAGGGCAACCTCTACCAGGTGACCGTGCCGAACACGGGGGTCCCGGAGAACCTGACCCCGGGGACGCCGGTCACGGTGATCGGGCTCAAGGCCCGCGACTGGGAGAACACGTTCAACGGCCAGACCCGGCACGGGATCAGCTTCCGCGCGGTGGCCATCACGGCGGGTGCCTGATCATGTCGGACCTGACCACGGTGATCGAGGTGGCGGGGGCCTTATCGGCTGCCGGCGGTCTCGGCTATGCGAAGGTGCGCGCGCCTCGCGTGTTCTGGTCGCTGGCTGGTCTGCCGGTCGCTCGGGTCCGCTTCGCTGCCACGTACCGCTCGACGATGGATGTGTGTGGGCTGACGGTTCAGCCATCCCGCCTGCGGGCGTTCATGGTCCGCAACGTGGCCCGCCGCCCCGACGTGCAGCCGGTCCCGCCGAAGGTTCGCCGGGTCCGCGGCTCCTCCACCGGCATGCGGGTCACCCTCCGACTCCCGGCCGGCCTGGAACCCGCCGACGTCGCCGCGGCTTCGGAACGTCTCCGGCACGCCTGGGGCGTCCACTCCGTGCACGTCGTAGAGATCAAGCCCGGCTTCGTCGAACTCCGCATGACCGGCTATGACGTGCTGCGTCGGGTGAAGTTGCCGCGCCGGCCGCCCCGCAAGGTCACCTCGGGCCCGTTGGTGGTGCCGGTGGCGCTGCGGGAGGACGGGACCGCGTTCGTCCGCGACTACACGAAGATCCCCCACAGCCTGACCCTGGGCGCGAACCAGTCGGGCAAGTCGATGTATCAGCGCAACCTGATCACCGGCCTCGCGAAGTTCCCGGTCGGCCTGGTGGGGATCGACTGCAAGCGCGGTGTCGAACAACGCGGCTACGCCCCCCGGCTCTCGGCTCTCGCAGTCACCCCGGCTGAGGCATCGGACCTGCTCGAAGTCTTGGTCCGGGAGATGGAAGAGCGCTTCGACACCCTGAGTGCTCACGGCGTCTCGGATCTCTGGGACCTGCCCGCGAAGGTTCGGCCGGTGCCTTTGGTGGTGCTGGTGGACGAGGTGGCCGAACTGTTCCTGACCGCGGTCAAGAAGGACGAGGAACGCCGAGACCGCATGGTGATGCACCTGGTGCGCCTCGCGCAGATGGCTCGCGCGGTCGGGATCTACCTGGAGATCTGCGGACAGCGCTTCGGTTCCGAACTGGGCAAGGGCGCCACAATGCTCCGTGCCCAGCTCACCGGCCGGGTGGTGCACCGGGTCAATGACAAGCAGACCGCGGACATGGGCCTTGGCGACATCGCCCCCGATGCGGTCTTCGCCGTGACCACGATTCCGCCGGATCGCCCCGGCGTGGCCGTGGCCGGTGACTCCTCCGGCGGCTGGTCCCGCATCCGCACCCCCGAAATGAGTGCCGCCGACGCTGTGGCCACCTGCCACGAATACGCGCACCTGACCCCCGACGTCCCGGCTCTGGCCCCGTTCCGCCCGGTCGTCCGCACCGCCCCGGCTCCGGCTTCGCCGCTGGTCAATCCGCGACCGGTCACCGAGTAACACCCCTCGCATCCCGGTTGGCGCAACCGTCTCGCGCCAGGTCCCTACCCCGCCCATGCCCGGAACCGAAAGGACCCCACGTCATGGCCACACGGACCACCAAGCCGAAGAAGCCCACCGAGCCGGCCGTCTGCAAGCCCTGCGGCGGGACCGGAAACGTCCCCACCACGGTGCGGGTCGGTCGCAAGCGTCGCCCGGTCGGCCAGCAGGACGGCCTCTGCCTCAACTGCTTCGGCTCCGGCACCGACCCCGACGCCTGACCCCAACGCCCCGGATGCCGGGCGGTGAACACCACATCCCGCCTGGCCCGGCCCACTCCGAAAGGAGGTGACTCGATGTCCCGCAAGTTCCGTCTCGACGCCGTGCTGATTCAAGCTGTCATTGCTGGTGCTCTGTCCTTCTCTCACCTGCATGACCTTGCCGAAGCGGCCGGACAGGACGGCTGGAAAGCCTGGGCCTACCCGATCAGCGTGGACCTGCTCCTGGTCGCCGCATGGCGCCGCATGCGCACCCACGCCGACAACCGCGCCGCCTGGATCTGGTTCGTCATCGCCTTGGCCGCGTCGCTCGGCGCGAACATCGCCACCGCCGGACTCCTCGACCTCGACAACGTCCCGGCCTGGCTCCGCATCCTCGTCGCCGGCTGGCCCGCCCTCGCCTTCCTCGGCGGCACCCTCCTCGCCCACGCACCCACCACACCCGAGCCCGAGGCCCCGGCCGCTGCACCGCTGGCTGCCCCGGACCTCGAACCGGCCCCGAACGTCACGGTCGAGCGGGCTCCCGAACCAGCCCCGGAACTCCCGGCCGCTCCTGCTCCACCCGCGGCTGCTGCCCCGGCGACCGTGCCGGCTGTGGCTGTTCCGCCGGCCCTGCTCGACCACGCCCGGAAGGTCGCGGACACGCATCACGCGACGACCGGCGCCCGGATCGACTCGGCCACGCTTCGCGCTCGCCTCGGCGTCCCGGCCCCGCTAGCTGACGCCATCAACGCCCAACTCGCCTGATCCAGAGGAGGTTTCGTCATGCCGCGTCCGAACCGCTTCACCGACGTGATCCGTATCGGCCCGGTCCAGGTCGGCACGCACTACGACGGTCGGGGCCGGACCAAGCACACCGCGGCCTGCACCGCCCCGGGCTGCAACTTCTCCGCCGACTACCACGGCCGAGCCGCCGCCGAACTCGCCGCCAAAACCCACCGCTGCAACCCCTGAAAGGAGAAACCCATGTTCACCCCGAAGTACCCGACCCCGGACACCGCCCCCACCGCGGACACGTCCCTCGTCCGCCCGCTCACCGGCCTCGTGCACCCCCCGGCCTGCACCTGCCACCACACCACCGCACCGGCCCCGGCGCCCACCCCGGCCCCGGTCGGCCGGCCCTCGGTCCAGCTCACCCCCGGCGCCCTGATCGTCGCCGCCGCCGGAGGAACCGGTGTGATCCTCGTCGTCGGCACAGTCCTGGTCTCGATGCTCCTCGCGGTCGCCATCACCGCCGCATCCGTCGCGATCTGCGCCGTCGTCCTGCGCACACTCCTCAACAACCACCAAGGGCGGTGACCGTCGTGGAGCTGCCCGTCATCGCCGCGGCGTTACCCGCCCTCGGATGGGCCCTGCACGGCAGCCTGCTCGTCCGCCGCCTCTCCACCGCCCGCCGAGATCCGCTCACCGGCCTCCACACCCGCGCCGGCTGGACAACCCGCGCCGAACGCATCGCCACCCGCTCACCCCGTGCCCTGGCCCTGCTCGTGGACCTGGACGACTTCAAGGCCATCAACGACACCCACGGCCACCTCGCCGGCGATGCGGTCATCACCGCCACCGCCGCCCGGCTCGCCGACTGGGTGCTCAGGGCACGGCATCGCCGCCCGCCTCGGGGGCGACGAATTCGCCGCCATCATCACCGACCCGGCCAACATCCCCTGCGCGACCACGCTGAACGAAGCGCTGCACCGACCGGTCACCTACCGCGGGCTGGTCATCCCGGTCGCCGCCTCGGTCGGCTTCTGCCACCTGAGAGACCTGCCCGTACGCACCCTCACCGACGCACTGTGCGCCGCGGACGCCGCGATGTACGCAGTCAAAGGTCGCGGCCGGCGCAACAACACCCCGCGCCCTTAACAGCCCCCGGGGCGGCCTCGGTCGCCAAACTTCCGCCGCCCCGGGCGCCTCAACACCTTCCAGATCTAGCTGACCCGAAAGGGAGATCCCATCATGCCCCAGCACACCCCGCCCCGGCCGATCTGCGCCCACTGCGACGGCTTCCCCCAGGTCGCCATCACCACCGGCCAGACCACCCCCACCGGACACCGGCAGATCATCACCGCGGACTGCCCCGCCTGCCACGGCACTGGCCACCTCCTCCCCGCTCGCCCCAACGCTCGCGTCGGGGTGTGAGCCCCATGGCCCTCCTGGACTGGAGCGACAAGAAGCACTTCGACCCCACCGGCGACAAGCCCTGCGTCCTCTGCGACAAGCCCACCCCGCTGCGCTCCGACCGCGGCAAGCCCGTCCACAAGGTGTGCGCCGAGGAGTGGATCGACAACCACCCGCCCAAGGAGAACCAGTGACGGACACCGCCACCGCGGCGGGCCTGGACCCGGCCACCCTCGCCGATGTGCTGAGGGTGGC